>JBMFMV010000009.1:0-40306 GCA_049970495.1 bacterium | reverse complement strand
TATGATAAAGATTGGTGGAAGAGGGACTTACTACTGCCCGAGATGTCAAAAATAAGCATAGTAGTTACTGGCACGATAGGAAGTGGTAAAAGTACTGTATGCAGTTATCTTAAAGAATTCGGAGCCGACTATATCTCAAGCGATGAGATAGCAAAGAGCTTTATAAATAATGATAGTAGGGTAAAAAGATTGATTGGATACTTCTTCCCAGACTATGGTACTAAAGAATTCGTAGAAGGAATCTTCTCCGACGAAAGTAAAAGATATGTATTGAACTCTATAGTTCATCCCTTTGTCTTAGGATATCTTAGAGGATATAAAAAGGCCAATAGAGGAATCCTTGTCATGGAGATACCCCTATATATAGAAGTAAGGGCTTGGGATATAGGGGATATAATTATAGTAACATACGCTCCTAAAGATATTCTATTGGAAAGAATTATAAAAAAGTGGAATATCTCTGCTAATGAGGCAGAAAAGAGACTGACTTCTCAGTTAGCTCAGGAGATTAAGCTTCTCTTCGCAAATTACAGAATAGACACTTCCATAAGCTTCGAACATACAAAGGCACAGACTAAAGAGATTTGGAAAAGTCTAATTACTCCTGGTAAAGAACCTTAAAAGTCTACGCACAATAACAAGCAAGATATAACCAACTATAGAACCCAATATAAATCCGTTTAATGTTCTAAACAGGGTGAGAGTTATTGGGGTATGTATATGGCAAAAAGAGTTCACAATAGAAATAGGTGTTATTAATGAGATAAGGCTGAAAATAATCCCTACCTCTCTTCTCTTCTCCAAAAATTCTAGAGCCAAAAATATAGAAGGATAACCTATAAGAAACTCCTGTGTTCTAGGCCTTACAAACATAAGTTGCTCAAGGGCGGATCTCATTTTTATTTCAAAACCCCAGACTGCTTCTGAAGAGATATTACCAGTTCTAAGGATATAAAGTATACCTCCGCCTACAAAGAGAAGTATCACTATAAAGCTTAAGACATTTAACGGATAAGTCAATATGCTAATGATAGAGTCCTTATAGACAAGATAAATAACTGTTATAAGTAGTAAGAACGGGATAATATGAGCAACTTTTACACCTATAAACTGGTCTAACTGAAGCATAAAGCTTGTAGAAGACAAGCCTCCACTTATTATTAATCCACCTACCAAACTCAGTAGAGTTATCTTAACTACTTTGCATATACTACATTCTTTCTTATTGGAAAAGATGATTAACCATATGGGAACTATAGGAAATATAGAAGCTACCCCAAGAGCTAAAAGTTTCCTAAATATAGAAAAGGGAAGAAGAGTAACTACTATTCCTGATAATAAAGCCAATGTAGCTAATATCAAGACTAAAAGAGATGGTAGAATATCTAAACCAACTAGGATTATAGCAATACTTATTCCAAGACCCATAGAAAAAATAGCAGGAATAAAGCCCTTCCAATCTGGTAAAACGCTAGCTTTCTCGACTTTAAAGCCTTCTTTTTCTAACTCCTTCTTAATAGAGGAGATAAACTTTATATTTTCCTCTATTAAGGACTCTTCTTCATACAGATTAGGGATAGGTCTAAGGTAGAGAAGTCTCACATTTCTTTCCCTAACTGCCCTCGTAACCCTCTCTACTATATTGTTAGGCTTAAGCTTATACATCTCCCCTGAAGTTATAGAGTGTAGCCTTATAAAATTTCCTCTCAATTTTTTACTCAAAATATCCATACCCTTTTGAGAAGTAAACTCTACAATTCCCACATTTAGATTATTTTCTCGTATCAGAGTAGCAACATCCTCCAAATATCTTGGGTATCCAAGCACCTCTATACCCTGAAATACTAATGCAGTAGTAGAGTCCTTATACGGAAAAATTACTTCTAATAACTTAGAGATTACTCGCTGAGTTATATACGGTGTGTTTAGAGGTCTAAATACTATTCTATATCCTAAGGATTTAGCAGTCTCTATAAGAGAAGAGTCTATATATCCACTAGGGAGGCTTCTCAGATTAGAAGGGGTAGACTTTACTATAAAGACATTATTTGAATTATACTGAAATAGACTTACCCTTCCATAACCTATAAGATCTTTAAGGATATCTATCCCTCGCGATATATCAAATCCAGGGCTTACAATGACATATGTCTCTGAAGGATTACCTTGTCTATAAAGAGCAGATAACAACGGATCAGTATTACCCGAGAGTATAAGTCTACCAATCTCTCTATAAGAGAATATTCCAACATAATTTCTAGCCTCTAAATCCTGCCAATTCAAACTGGAAATACTTAGGGTAGTGACACCTGCAGATCTCAACTCCCTTAGTAATTCATAAAAAGTAATACCTTCTTGGAATGCTAAACTCTGAAAATCATCAGAGTCTATTATAATCTCTACTCCTCTATTCTTTCTCTCTAAAGAAAATCTTTTAGCTATAGAGAGCAAAGGGAGCACTAATGATATAACTAAAATTAAGATAACTACTCTTTTATCTATAGACATCTTATCCTCTCTCACTAATTTCTACTAAGTGTGAATATAAACCACCATTTCTTAGTAGCTCTTCATGTGTCCCCATCTCAGTTATCTTTCCATCCTGAATAACAATTATCCTATCCATCTCTTTTATAGTAGAGAGTCTATGTGCTATAATTATAGATGTCCTTCCCTCCATAAGCCTTTGAAGTGCTATCTGTATAAGTTTTTCTGTCTCTGTATCTATATTAGAAGTTGCCTCATCCAGAATCAGTATCCTAGGGTCGGCAAGTGTAGCCCGAGCTATAGATATAAGCTGTTTCTCACCAACAGATATCCCTGCGCCTCTCTCTCCAAGTTCTGTATATAAGCCCTTAGGAAGCCTAGACAGTAGGTTACTAAGACAGGCCAGTTCACAAGCCCTCTCTACTTCCTCTACTGTTGCATCTAATCTACCAAATCTTATATTCTCTAGGATTGTACCAGAGAATATAAATGGTTCCTGAGGGACAACAGCTATAAGTTTCCTTAGGCTCCTATTAGATATCTTCTGTATGTCTATACCATCTATTAATATCTTTCCACCTTGAGGCTTATAAAACCTTAGTAACAAGTTAGTTATAGAGGTCTTACCTGCCCCTGTAGGTCCAGCTATACCAATCTTTTCACTAGGTTCTATATGTAGATTAAAGTCTTCGAGTATCAAACGATCTGGTTCATAACCAAAGTATACATGCTCAAAGTCTATTCTACCTTCGATGTAGTCTACATCTATAGCATCTGGAGCATCCTTTATCTTAGGCTCTATATCAAGTATTCCAAATACCCTCTCAGCCCCAGCCATAGCGGATTGTAAGATATTATATATATTAGTAAGATCTTGAATTGGTCCAAAGAATCTACCTAGATAGTTTAAAAAAGCAACTAGTGTTCCAATAGTTATTGCCCCTTGAATCACTTTAGTTCCACCATACCACAAGATAAGGGCAGTTCCACAAGCAGATACAAGTTCTACTGCAGGGAAATATATACCTGCAAGACGAACAGATTTCATAACTGCTTCTAAACTATTCTGTGTAAGTCTATAAAAGTTCTCAGCACTCTCCTTGAAACGAGCAAAAACCTTAGTAACTTTTACCCCTGCTATACTCTCGGCAAAATTTCCAGTAACTATAGAGATACTAATTCTAACCATTCTATAAATATCTCTCATCCTCTTTCTAAACTCAAAGCTTAGGATGAAAAGAATTGGTAATAGTAAAAAGGTAAGACCAGTAAGAGTAACATTCATACTCAATAGTAAGATAATTATTCCTATAAGGACAAATCCATCACCAATGATTGTAGTAATCCCTGAACTTATAAGCTCTAATATAGCATCAATATCAGAGGTAAGTCGAGAAATCATTCTACCAACTTTTTCTCTATTGTGATAGGAGAGGTCAAGCCTTTGAAGATGTGCAAAAAGGTCATTCCTCAGATTTAAAACAATAGTCTCTCCCATCCTTGTCATAAAGTAAGACTGTAATCCTGAAAATAGCGAACTTGTACCGATGCATAATAGATAAAATACTCCATAAGTTATAAGCTTCGGAAGGTTATTAAAAAGTAGTGCTTTATCGATAGCCAATTTTAGAATATATGGCCTAACTAAATCGGCGGCACTTGCTATAAGCATAAAAGTTACTGTAATAAAGATCTCCTTCTTATAAGGAACTGCAAGTTTAAATATCCTTCTAGCGAGCTTAGGGTCATATGCCTTACCCAGTACTTCTTCTTCTAATTCTATCTCAGGCATTATTTTCACCTACCAGTTGCATATGGTATATCCTAGCATATATACCGTTCTTCTCTAACAACTCCTCATGAGTCCCCTCTTCTACTATTCTTCCATTCTCTAAGACTATAATCTTATCCGCATTTCTTATAGTAGACAATCTATGGGCGACTATAAATATAGTAGATCTCTTTCTAAAATCTTCTAGTTCCTTATGGATTAAAAGTTCTGTCTCTACATCGACACTAGAAGTAGCCTCATCCAAGAGGAGTATTGGAGGGTTTATAAGGAGAGCTCTTGCAAGACTAACCCTTTGTCTCTCTCCACCAGAGAGAGTCACCCCACGCTCCCCCACTATAGTATCATATCCATGAGGGAGACTCATGATGAAGTCATAACATTGAGCCTTTTTACTTACCTCTATAATCTCTTCCATAGTGGCATTAGGCCTTCCAAAGGCGATATTATTTCTTATAGTATCTGAAAATAAGAATGGCTCTTGAAATACCATTCCTATATGTTTTCTAAGATGGTCTAAACCATACTTTCTTACATCTATCCCATCTATATAGATGGTCCCATGCTGCGGATCGTATAATCTAGGAATAAGCTCCAAAAGAGTACTTTTTCCACAGCCAGTAGAACCAACTATAGCTATTGTCTCTCCGGGCTTAACCCTAAGATTTATGTCTTTAAGGACAGGATTATTCTTATCATACCCAAAAGTTACATGTTCAAAAACAACTTCACCCTTTATTGGCTTTAATACAGGTCTTTCAGGTTCAACCTCACGTGGCACATTAAATAGTTCTAATAATCTATCCCTAGCCGCTATATACCTCTGAGATAGATTTACTATATGACCAACTGAGCGCATAGGCCAGAGGAGCATCCCTACATAGGAATTAAAGGCTACTAGCTCTCCAAGAGTAAGATTACCCTTTATTACTTGGATTCCGCCGTAGAGAAGTATAACTAGAAGACTTGAATTAGCAATAAACCCAATAAGCGGTGAATAAAGGGCAGATATTCTTGTAGCAGATAGGACCTTATTCAAGACACCAAAAGATTCTTTATTAAACTTATTTATGATATAGTCCTCTCTACCATAAGACTTAACAATCTTTATCCCGTATAGATTTTCTTCGGCTACCCTAGTCATAACTGCTATCTGTTGTTGAGTCTTTAAATGTAAGGGCCTTACACTTCTGGAAAATTTTAGAGTAATTACAGAGACAAATGGCAAAATCAATAGAACTATAAGGGCAAGCTGTATATTAGTAGTAAATATAAAGTACATAGCTCCAAAGAAGAGGAGCAAAATCCAAAAGACCTGTATAAGGGCATTGTTAACGAATCTCTTTACTACTTCTACATCGCTAGAAGCTCTAGAGACGAGTTCCCCAATAGATGTCCTACCAAAATATGAGGCTGGTACATGATGTAGGTGCTCATATAATTCATCTTTAATAGCCTTTCCAATCTTTTCGGTAAAAAGGCCACTTAGATTCCTCTGAATATAAGTTAGAAATCCTCTAACTACAGCTATTCCAACTATGATAATTGAATAACGGACAAGGTTAGTAGAATCTCCCTTAGTAAGGCTATCTATACCTGATTGTAGAATTCGAGGTGTAATAAGACTTAATATAGTAGCAAACGTAAGTGCTACTATACTAATAACCAAATATTTCCACCATCTAGATACATATCTAAGTAAAAATGTATCCATTGTATTTGACTAGATTATATGATAACATATAACAAAAATAAATCAACATCTAAGTTGTTAGGGGAGATAGACTGAATATGAGATCTAGTGAGATAAGAGAAGAATTCTTAAAATTTTTTGAATCTAAAGGACATCTAAGACTTGGCAGTGCAAGTCTAGTTCCAGATGATCCTACAGTACTACTTACTATAGCAGGGATGGTCCCGTTTAAAAGATATTTTCTAGGTGAAACTCCTCCTGCTAGACGCATAACAACTGTTCAGAAGTGTGTAAGGACACCTGACATAGAAAGAGTAGGTTACACTAGGAGACATTTAACATTCTTTGAGATGTTAGGTAACTTTTCATTTGGAGACTACTTTAAAAGAGAAGCCATTACATGGTCGTGGGAATTTTTAACAGGAGTATTAAAGCTTCCAAAAGAAAAGCTCTGGATAACAGTCTATAAGGACGATGAAGAGACTATCTCCATTTGGGAGAAAGAAATAGGAATTCCACGAGACAGAATAGTCCGAATGGGAGAAGAGGACAACTTCTGGGCGATGGGTCCAGTAGGTCCTTGTGGACCATGCTCTGAGGTTATTTTTGACTTGGGACCTGAATTCGGATGTGGAAAACCTGACTGTAAAATAGGTTGTGAGTGCGATAGATACTTAGAGGTTTGGAATTTAGTCTTTACAGAGTTCAATAGAGAGGAATCAGGAAAACTTTCTCCCTTGCCAAGAAAGAATATAGATACAGGGATGGGTTTAGAAAGGGCGGCATTTGTAGTGCAAGGTGTTGGATCAGTCTTTGAGACCGATCTATTCCAGCCAATAATAGAGTACTTAGAGGAGATAACAGATAAGGAATATAAAACGAGTAATGACAATACCTATAACTTTAACGTGATAGCCGATCACTCTAGGGCTGTAACATTCCTTATAGGTGATGGAGTAATTCCAAGTAATGAAGGAAGAGGATATATATTAAGGCGTATACTTAGAAGAGCGGTAAGATATGGAGTAAAGCTCGGATTAAACTTCTCATTCCTTTACAAAGTAGTGCCATTAGTGGTATTTCTAATGAAAGATGCCTATCCAGAACTAGAAAAGGAAGAAGAGCTTATAGTAAGTATAGTAAAGAGGGAAGAAGAAAACTTCCTCTCCACTCTACAGAGGGGCTTAGAAAGGTTAGAAGATATAATTGAGAAAGAAGGCTATATATCTGGAGAAGAGGCTTTCAAGCTTTATGATACCTATGGATTTCCATTGGAACTTACTATAGAAATAGCCAAAGAAAGAAATGTAGTGGTAGATACAGAAAGGTTTAAACAGATAATGGAGGATAGCAGAGAAAGGGCAAGAGCTAGTAGGAAAAGGGTACTTCTTACCACTACTAGAGAAGATCTAACCACTAAATTTGTTGGCTATGACACATTAGAAGAAAGTGGAGAGATAATCTATATAACTAAAGATGACAATCCTATAGAAGAATTAACTGAAGGAGAAACAGGTGAACTTGTTACAGATATCACACCATTCTATGCAGAGAGTGGAGGACAACTTGCAGATAAGGGTATAATCCTATCAGATGGTGCTAAAATTAATGTGATAGACGTTCAGAAGAGAGGAAATGCTATTTATCATAAGGTAGAAGTAGCAGAGGGTAAGATATCTCTTGGAGATAGGGTCTATCTAAAAATTGATAAAAATAGAAGACAGGCTCTGGCTAGAGCTCATACAGGGACTCATTTATTACATTCAGTCTTAAGAAAGAATCTAGGGGATATAGTAAAGCAGGCTGGATCTCTCGTAGATACAGATCTTATTAGATTTGACTTTGTATACTTTGAAGATATAACTTCAGATACTAGAAATCTCTTAGAAGATGAGATAAATAGATACATAAGGGAGGATTTTTCTGTAGATATAGAGGAGCTCCCCCTAGAAGAGGCTCTCAAGAGCGGAGCCATAGCGTTATTTGGAGAAAAGTATGGTGAAAATGTAAGGGTTATTAAGATAGAATCTATAAGTAAAGAGCTTTGTGGTGGAACACATGTAAAGAGGACAGGAGAAATTGGAGCCTTTGTAATAAAGGATATATACAGTATAGGGTCAGGGACAAAAAGAGTGGAAGCCTTGGTTGGAGAAAGGGCGCTCAAGTTCATCCAAGAAGAAAGGGCATTAATTGAAGAGATTGTAGATATACTAAAGAGTAATCCACATGAGATTGTATCTAGCATAAAGAAGAGAGAAGAAGAGATAGATTCTCTAAGAAGATATATTCAAAAGACAGAAGACTTGTTAGCTGGGCTTCTAGCAGAAAGGCTGATAGAGAACAGAATAATGTCAAATGGTATAAATATAGTTGGATCATTAGTAGGAGAATTTTCCGTTGAATTTCTAAGGGCTATAGGAGACAAGGTGAAAGAGCAACTGCCAAATTCTGTAATACTTCTTGGGACAAAAGATGGAGAAAGGCTTAGAATTGTTCTTATGGTATCCAAAGAGCTGGTTGAAAGAGGATTAAAAGCAGGAGAGCTTATAAAAGAAGTAAGTAAGCTCTTTAACGGCAGTGGAGGAGGAAGGGAAGAGCTTGCTCAAGGTGGAGGCAAACTAACTGTACCATTTGATAATGGTATAAGAAAAATAAGAGAGATCATAGAGAAAAGGCTTAGTAGCTAGAGTATGTATTTAGATATATCTTTTTCTTTAAGAATACTAGAGAGCTTTTCTTCTACATATTTCTCATCTATAATGATTTCTCCATTACCTATGTCAGGGGCATTAAAAGAGATATCTTCTAATACCTTTTCTGTAACAGTATACAGCCTCCTCGCTCCTATATTCTCTAACTCTTCATTTAGTTGAAAAGCCCTCTTTGCTATAGCATATATTGCAGACTCAGTAAATTTAAGATTAATTCCTTCGGTAGCTAATAACATTGTATACTGCTTTATAAGGGCATTTTCAGGCTGAGTTAGTATCCTTACAAAATCTTCCACCTTTAAAGGCTCAAGCTCAACCCTGATCGGAAATCTTCCCTGTAATTCAGGTATAAGGTCGCTAGGTTTTGTCTCATGGAATGCCCCTGCACCAATAAAGAGTATGTAATCAGTCCTTACCGGACCATATCTAGTATTAACAGTAGAACCCTCTACTATAGGCAAAAGATCTCTCTGGACCCCTTCCCTAGAGACATCAGGTCCTGCTCCTCTTTCTCTACCGGCAATCTTATCCATCTCATCTATGAATATAATCCCCGATTGTTCAGCCCTAGCAACCCCTTCCCTAACTGCGCTTTCTTCATCTATCAGTTTTTTAGCCTCTTCCTCTTCTAGGATCTTTAAAGCTTCCTTGACAGTTGTCTTTCTACGTGTCTTCTTCTTAGGTAATATACCATCAAAGATGCTCTGCATATTTATCCCTAGGTCTTCCATTCCTGTACCACTTAGTATATTGAAAAATGGAGCAGAAGAACTCTCAACCTCTATTTCTACTACGACATTATCTAATAAACCCTTTCTTAAATCTACTCGAGCCTTTTCCCTCTTCTCCTTTATCTCTGGAGGGATAACCTTACTCTGACTTCTAGTAACACCCTGCAATAACATCTCAAAAGGATTAACGGGTTCATAACTCTGATAGTCTGGGAAAAGATACTCTAACACCCTATCCTCAGCAAATACCTTAGCCTGAGCCTTAACCTTCTCCATCTCTCTCCGTTTCACTGTCTGTACAGATACCTCTACTAGATCTCTAACCATAGAGTCTACATCTCTTCCTACGTATCCAACCTCAGTAAATTTAGTAGCTTCTACTTTAATGAAGGGAGCATCAACTATCTGAGAAAGTCTCCTTGCTATTTCAGTCTTACCAACTCCGGTAGGTCCTATCATTAGGATATTCTTAGGAGAGACCTCCTTTCTAAGCTCCTCAGGAAGTCTCATCCTACGAATTCTATTTCTTATGGCTATAGCAACCGCCCTTTTTGCCTGCTCCTGTCCAACTATATATCTATCTAACTCTCTAACTATCTCCTTCGGTGTAAGCTCATGATTATTCAATTTAATTCACTTCCCTTTTTAGAAATTTTCTATTTTATTATAGCAGTATTCAAGTATCTTTCATACTCCCTTTCCCATACTTCCACATCCTTAGGATTATATACTACCGTTTCAAAAGAGTTCCTTATCAGTCTTCTACCTTCCTCTAAATCTTTAATAGCACCCTTGACCATAGCCTGGACCATAATATTACCCATTGCAGTTGCTTCTACAGGACCGGTGTATACTGGTATAGCTAGGGCGTTAGCAGTAAACTGAGAAAGAAGGGTATTCTGAGAGCCGCCTCCTACTATATGCAGAACATTTATATCCTTTTTTATAAGACTCTTTAACTTCTCAAAAACTTCTCTATACTTAAATGCAAGACTCTCTAAAACACATCTAGCTATTTCTCCTTTTGTCTCAGGTATCCCCTGGCGTGTCCTCTTACAAAAATCCTTTACTGCGGTAGGCATATCAGGAGGGTTAAGAAAAATTGGATCATCAGGGTCAACAAAGAACCTAAAAGGCTTAGCCTCTTCTGCTAGTTTAACTATTTCGCCATAAGATAAACTATGCCCTTCTCTCTCCCAAGACCTCCTACATCCTTGAAGAAGCCACAGACCACTTATATTCTTTAAGAACCTGAAGGTCTTATTAACGCCACCTTCATTTGTAAAGTTTGCATCCATCGACTCTTTATTAATTATCGGTTCTTTTAGCTCCACACCCATCAAAGACCAGGTTCCAGAACTTATATAAGCCCAATTTTCTCCTTTTGCAGGGACAGCTGCTACTGCTGAACCAGTATCATGCTCAGCAGGAGCAATGACAGATATGTCTCCTATATCTAGTTCTTCCTTTATATCCTTTAAGATATTTCCAAGGTCGGTCCCTGTAGGCATAATCTCTGGCATAATCTCTATAGGTAAGCCAAGAGAGGTAAATATCTCATTACTCCAAGTATCATTTATTGGATCGTATAGTTGAGAAGTAGTAGCGATAGAAAATTCAGTACCGACCTTCCCAGTAAACATAAAGTTAAAGAGATCGGGCATAAAGAGAAGCTTGTATATAGACTTAAATAGAGGAGAATTTTCTAGGATCATACTGTAAAGCTGAAATACAGAATTTATCTGCATAATCTGTATCCCAGTTAGAGAATAAAGTTTCTCCTTAGGAATTATCTCGAAAACCTTCTCGGGAACCCCATCAGTTCTATGATCTCTATAACATACAGGTAAACCAACTAACTCATTATTCTTACTGATAAATCCAAAATCTACCCCCCATGTATCTATTCCTAAGCTCTCAATATCTGGAAATTCTTTGATTCCATTTAACAGTCCTATTTTTAACTCTTGAAACATCTGTGTAATATTCCAATATAGGCGACCCATAATCCGCACTGGTCTATTTATAAATCTATGCACCTCTCTAAGAGTAATCTTGTCTTCTTCTAAAATTCCAACAACAGCCCTACCACTCTCAGCTCCTAAGTCAAAAGCTAAAAAAGTCCTTCTATCCATAATTTCCCTCCTCATACTTACTAAGATTTATCTTAATTATAACAGAGTATTAAGAATTTTGAACCTAAATATTTTACTAGTTTATAGCTCTACACATAAAGCTTGTCTAGTTATAGAATTGTGATAACATTAATATTAAGTTCATCTATCAGGAGGTAAAAGTATGAAAAACTATGAGAAGAGGTATGAACTTCTTAAAGAATCTCTCGGGGAAAAAGGTATAGATATAGATGAGGTAAAAGAGAAGTTAAAAAGACAAAGGATAGAGACTCCAAGTTGGGCTTATGGGGATTCTGGGACGAGATTCTATGTCTTTAAACAAAAAGGCGCAGCCAGAAATGTCCGTGAAAAGCTTCAAGATGCAGCAGAGGTACATAAACTCACTGGGGTTTGCCCTACAGTAGCGTTACACATCCCTTGGGACTATACCGATAACTGGGAAGAGTTATTAGAATACGCAAAATCTCTAGGAGTAAGACCAGGTGCTATAAATCCAAATCTATTCCAAGACGATGATTACAAACTTGGAAGTCTGTGTAATCCAGATAAGAGGATAAGAGAAAAGGCTATAAATCATGTCTTAGAGTGTATAGAGATTGCCAAGAAATTGGGCTCAAGGGATATTAGCCTATGGATACCAGACGGGACAAACCACCCTGGTCAGGATGATATAAGGGATAGGAAACACAGACTAGAAGAATCCCTTAGGGAGATCTATAAGCATCTAGAAGAGGGGATGAGACTCCTTATAGAGTATAAATTCTTTGAACCAGCATTTTATCTAACTGATGTAGGAGATTGGGGAATGGCGTATCTTCTCTCAACCAAGTTAGGACCTAAAGCTATGGTCTTAGTAGACTTAGGCCATCACCCATTAGGGACGAATATAGAACAAATAGTAAGTTACCTCATAGACGAAGGAAGACTAGGTGGCTTTCACTTTAATGCTAAGAAATATGCTGATGATGACCTAACTGTGGGGTCAATAAACCCATATGAGTTATTCCTTATCTATAATGAATTAGTGGGAGCAGAAGAGGAAGGAGTAAAACTAGATGTAGCTTATATGATAGATCAAAGTCACAATATAAAACAGAAGATAGAAGAGATGCTTCAAAGTGTAGAGAATATTCAAAAGGCATATGCAAAGGCTTTGATAGTAAATAGGAAGTCTCTAAGAAAGTATCAAATAGAAGGTGACGTAGTAAGAGCAGAAAAAGTGCTAACAGATGCATTTGAAACTGATGTAATGCCGATAATATATAAAGCGAGAGAAGAGCTAGGAGTTCCTCTAGATCCGATATCTGCCATAAGAGAAAGTGGATATTTAGAAAGGATAAAAAGGGAGAGAGATTAAAGGGCGGGTGTATCCGCCCTTATTTTTATCCTCTAAATGCTATGGCTTCTATCTCTAATCGAACACCCCTTGGTAATTCTTTTACTGCTACCGTACTCCTAGCAGGAGGGTCTTTTTTAAAGAAAACTTCATAAGCATCATTAAACTCTTTGAAGTCTTCCATACTAGTAAGAAAGACTGTGGTTTTAACTATTGAATCTAGAGTCAATCCCAATTCTTCTAGTATAGCACTAATGTTCTTTATGATCTGCTTAGTAGCCTCTTTAATGTCTGTTTTAACTTCTCCCGACTCTGGATCTATAGGGATCTGACCAGAGATAAAAACAAAATCTCCAGCCAAGATGGCCTGAGAATAAGGTCCAATAGCTTTTGGAGCCTTATCTGTTGATATTACCTTTTTCATATCTCGTCCTCCTTAAAAACAATTTTATCTTAAATCACTATAATAATTTTCTCATATGTTTGTATAGTCTGCAATTTTGCTGTATAATTAAGCTATGCATATGGAGGAAGAACTTATCAATTCATCGCTTAAGTTTAGCGGTAATCTTATAAAGGTAACAGTAGATGAGGTAAAGACCCCTGAAGGGAATACAGCTACTAGAGAGGTTGTAATACATAGGGGGGCTGTAGCAGTTTTACCTATAGTAGATAATAAGATATTACTAGTGAAACAGTATAGACATCCAGTAAAAGAAATTCTTTGGGAGATACCTGCCGGAGTCTTTAGAGAAGGAGAAACTCCGGAGGAATGCGCGATAAGAGAGCTTAGAGAGGAAACAGGGCTATCTCCATTAAGCTTAGTAAAGCTAGGGGAGATATTTGTAGCGCCGGGGTATAGCACGGAAAAGATATATCTTTTCTACGCAGATAAATTTGTCCCTTCACCTCTACCTAAAGATAAGGATGAATTTATAGAATTAGGGGAGTTTGCTATAGATACTTTTAAAGAGATGATAGAAGAAGATAAGATAAAAGATAGTAAGACTTTAGCTGCCTTTTGTCTTTATCTACTAAAGAAATGAGAGTATTCTGTGATCTACATATTCATATAGGTAGTACCTCTAGAGGAGAAGCAGTAAAGGTAACAGGAGCTAAAAATCTTACCTTTGGTAATATAGCAAAAGAGTGTAAAGAGCGAAAAGGAATCCAAATAGTAGGAATTGTAGATTGTGCTTCTCTAGTAGTCCTAAAAGATATAGATGAACTAGTAGAAGCAGGGGAAATAGTCGAAATTGCCGATGGAGGATTCCTGTTTAGAGATGAGATCTTAATAATACCTGGTTCTGAGGTAGAAACTACTGAAGCCAATGGTGGTAATTCCCATCACATAGCCTTTTTCCCAACTCTAGAAGGTATAAAGAGATTTAGCAAGTTTCTATCTAAACATGTAACAAATATAAACTTTAGTACCCAGAGATGTAGATTACCTGCTCAGAAAATCTGGGAGGTTACAAACAGTCTAGATGGAATTCTTATACCTGCCCATGCATTTACTCCCCATAAAAGTGTATATGGTAATTGTTATCCAAGGTTATCACAGATATTTAAAGATAGCGCATTGGATAAGATACCCGCAGTAGAATTAGGTCTTAGTGCTGACACCGACCTAGCAGATAGGATAGCTGAGCTATCAAAATTTTCATTCTTAAGTAACTCAGATGCGCATTCTTTAAATAGAATTGGTAGAGAGTACAATATTATAGAGATAGAGAAACCTTCATACAAAGAAGTATTACTTGCCCTACTTAGAAAGGATGGAAGAATGGTAGTTGCAAATTACGGATTAGACCCTAAGCTTGGGAAATACCACAGAAGTTTCTGTCCTCTATGTAACCGTATAGCTGTAGAAGACCCTCCTGTTACTGTATGTAAAAACTGTGGTAATGAAAATATGGTTATAGGTGTTTTAGATAGAATTACTATGATACAGGACTATCCAGAGCCTAGGCATCCTGCACATAGACCTCCATACTATTATCAAGTACCTCTAGAATTCGTCCCTGGAATAGGGGATAAGACTTATGATGTGCTTATAAAGACCTTCGGTAGTGAAATGGGTGTTTTACATAAAGCAAGTGAAGAAGACCTATCTAGAGTTGTAGGTAGAGATTTAGCAAGGCTCATCATAAAGGCTCGGGAAGGAACATTAAAGTTATCTCCTGGAGGGGGAGGAATATATGGAAAGGTCGTCGAAGAAAAGAGACAGAGGCAACTATCATTATTCTGATGACTACTATATAGAAAAGTTCCTGTCTTTTTTACTCTATGAGAGAGGCTATTCTAAAAATACCCTTTCCTCTTATAGGATTGATCTTATAGAACTTTCTCAGTTTTTGGAAGAGAGAAACAGCTCTCTGCTAAAAGCTACTAAAGAATATATCGCTCAGTTTATAAATATGCTTTCTGAGAGAGGCTTTACAAATAACACCATAATAAGAAAATTAGCATCTATAAGGACATTCTTTAAGTATCTATTAAACGAGGGGATAATCAAGGAAGACTTAGTCTCTTTCTTGGATACTCCCAAAAAAGAGAAAAAGATACCAAAGGTACTATTCGAGGACCAGATAAAAGAGTTATTAGAACAACCATTACTCCAACAGCAGGAGTATGCTAGGGAGAGGTCTATCTTAGAACTCCTCTATTCTTGTGGACTTAGAGTAAGTGAAATAGTAAACCTAACTATTAATGATGTAAACCTAGAAGAAGGCTTTATAAGAGTAAAGGGTAAAGGAAATAAAGAGAGAATAGTACCTCTAGGGTCAAAAGCGATATCTGCTCTTAGAGAATATCTAAGTCAAAGAAAACATATAAAGGAAAAGAGACTATTTCTAAATAGCAGAAACAAAGGTTTAACAAGACAAAGCATCTGGTTTATAGTAAAACAATTTGCTAATAATGTAGGCTTGGATATAAGTCCCCACACTTTAAGACATTCATTTGCTACCCATCTCTTGGATAATGGGGCGGACCTAAGGGTCGTACAAGAACTTCTAGGTCACTCTAGTATTTCTACTACCCAGATCTATACACATGTATCTAATAGAAGATTAAGAGAGGAGTTTGAAATGACTCATCCTAGAGCTATAGAAAGGAGAGGTGTATGATATTAAAGGATAAAAAGATAGCGGTATTTAATGTAGCTAATAAAAAGAGCATAGCATGGGCAATAGCCCAATCTATAATGAATTATGGGGGAGAAGTAATAATAGGTTACCAGAATGAGAGATTTAGAGAGAATATAGAAGAACTTATAAGTAACTTGACACCTAAACCTCTAGTTGTGGAATTTGATGTAAGTAGTGACGAAAAGATAGAAGAGGCAAAAAGGAAAATAGAGAATGAGATAGGTAAGATTGACGGATTAGTTCACTCTATAGCTTACGCACCTACAGATGCTCTAAAATTTCCATTTATAGAGACTAGTAGGGAGGCATTTAGAACTGCATTAGAGATAAGTACCTATTCTTTTATTGCTATGTCTAGGATATTTAGAGAATTGATAAATCCTGGTGGTTCTATAATTACGCTAACCTATTATGGCTCAGAAAAAGTAATACCAAACTACAATGTTATGGGTATTGCCAAATCAGCTCTAGAAGCTAGTGTAAGATATATAGCATATGAATTAGGAAAAGATAGTATAAGAGTAAACGCAATATCACCTGGACCATTGAGTACTTTAGCTGCAAGAGGGATATCTGGCTTTGTAGATATGCTAAAGCTTCATAAAGAAAGGGCTCCACTTAAAAGAAACATTGAACATAGAGAAGTAGGAGATACTGCAGTTTTTCTACTAAGTAATCTTAGTTCAGGTATAACGGGAGAAACTATATATGTAGATGCAGGATACAATATAATGGGGATGTAGAGCTCTACCTAGAGCTCTACCCCGTTCTTTTCAATCACTTCTCTGTAGTAGTATCCACTTCTTTTTATAATCCTTTTTTGCGTAGGATAATCTACATAGACTATCCCAAAGCGTTTAGTATAGCCAAATGCCCACTCAAAATTATCCATAAGGGACCAGACAAAGTAGCCTTTTAAATTTACCCCATCATTTATAGCTTTATATGCCTGATAAAAGTGCCTTCTTAGATAATCAACTCTTCTTGGATCCTCAACCTTTTCATTAATTAATTCATCTTTAAACGCAGCGCCATTTTCTGTTATATATAGGAGAATATCTCCATACTCCTTCTTTATAGAGGATAAAAGTTCGTATAACCCTTCAGGATATATCTCCCAACCCATCTCAGTCTTATTAATAGCTGGTTCTATAGTACGAGCACAAATAATGGGAACATTAGAATCATATGCCACAATATTTCTTGTATAGTAGTTAACACCCAAGAAGTCTATCTTTGAGTTTATCTTCTTTATATGCTCAGGGTCGATTTCAAATTTAATCTTATTCTCCAAAAGGATATCAATAAACTCTTGAGGAAAAGAACCTTTAAGTATCGGGTCAAGGAACCATTTATTCCACATAAGGTCCATTTTATTAGCAGAAAGGATATCTTCTTCCTTATTAGAAGCAGGGTGCATAGGTGTAAGGTTCAAAGTTATACCAATCTGCCCTTTAATCCCTAAGGCTCTATAAGCTTCAATAGCTAAGCCATGAGCAAGAAGTGCAGAGTAAGTAGCCTTAATTGCTAAAGAGAAATCCTTCTTTCCAGGTGCATGTATGCCTATACCATAACCTAGATAGGTAAATACTGCTGGCTCATTAAGAGTAATCCAAAAAGGTATTGCATCACCTAGTTCTTTAAAGAGAGTGTAAGCATAATCTGCAAAGTACTTACTGGTATCAAGATTACCCCACCCACCTTTATCTTCTAGAGCCTGTGGTAAGTCCCAATGATACATAGTGGCAAATGGGATAATATCTTTAGAAAGAAGCCCATCGACTAGTTTCTTGTAGAAATCTAGACCCTTTTTATTTATAGTTCCCCTACCTTCTGGGAATATCCTAGGCCAGGAGATAGAAAATCTATAACCTTTAAGATTAAGAGACTTCATAAGTTCTATATCTTCAGTATATCTATGATAGTGGTCACAAGCTACATCACCATTGGAACCATCTATAATATTACCTGGAATATGAGTAAAGGTATCCCAGATAGAAGGTCCTTTACCATCCTCATTAAAAGCCCCTTCTATCTGATAAGCAGCAGTGGCACAACCCCAGACAAAATCTTTCGGAAACTCATAAATCATTCTTCTCACCTACCTTCCACTGTTAAATTTAAAGGGATTTGGTAAAAGCTCAGACAATTTGTATCTCTCCAGCTTACCATCTTTAGAAGAGACAATAATCTCTAAGTCTTTATCTGAAAATTCGCTCATAACCTGAAGACACGCACCACACGGAGTAGGGATAGAGTTATCATCGGAAATGATTACTATTCTAGTAAAACTCTTTTCGCCATCCGATATTCCTTTAAAGATAGCTACCCTTTCTGCGCATATAGTGAGGCTAAAAGATATATTCTCAACATTACAACCTGTATAAAGTTTCCCTGAAGATCCCTCTACAACTGCACCCACTTTATATCTAGAATATGGAGCGTATGCATTGTTTAAAACCTCTCTTGCCATATCAATCATCTTCTTCTCTTTCATCTTCTTCCCCTCTATCTATCCTTTTTATCCTTAGTTTTGTAATCCTTCTCCCTCTAACCTCTTCCACTCTAATCAGTACACCATCATACTCAACCTCTTCACCCGGCTTGGGGATATGACTTATACGGTCATACACAAAACCAGCTATCGTATCTGTCTCCTCTGCAGGAAGCTCCACACCAAGTATCTCATTCAATTCTTCAAGATTCATCCTACCATCTACAATAAGCTCATCAGAGCTGATCTCTTTTACCATAGACTCTTCATTTATATCATACTCGTCCATTATCTCTCCTACTAGTTCTTCAAGTATATCCTCTATAGTCACTATCCCAGCAGTGCCACCGTACTCATCTATTATAATAGCCATATGAATCTTCTGAGCCCTCATCTCTTTAAAGAGTTCATCAATCGGTTTAGTCTCAGGTACATAGTATGGAGCTCTCATAATAGATCTCAAAGGGGGAGGATTCTTTAATCCAAAATATTTTAGCAGATCCTTAGCATATAAGATACCTACTATATTATCGATGGTCTCTTCATAGACAGGAATTCTAGAATGTCCACTCATATTTATCGTATCTATAACTTCTTCGAAAGTCGAATTTACATCTAAGGCCACTATATCAACTCTAGGGACCATAACTTCTCTAGCCAAAGTTTCGGAGAACTCGAATACACCCTCTATAATCTCTCTTTCTTCCTCTTCTATTATTCCCTCCTCTTCCCCTATATCTACTAAAGCCTTTATCTCTTCTTCAGTCACAAATGGTTCGGGATTTACTAACCTTAGTCCAAAGAGCCTAAGTAGTAAATTGGCTATTGTTGTCATAACTATAGCTACAGGATAAAAGATTTTATGGAGCAAAGAAAGAGGGATAGCAGTAAATAGAGCTACCTTCTCTGCTCTTTGGAAGGCATAAGACTTAGGGGTCACTTCGGCAAAGATCAATATAAGAAAGGTAGAAATAATTGTAGAAATTGGAATAGCCCAGCCAGGATTTAAATTTAAACTACCTAACCATCTAAAAGTCACAGCAGTTAAGAGTGCAGTCAAGGCATTTTGAGCAATATTATTTCCAAGAAGTATAGTAGAAAGGAGTCTAGTAGAATCTTTTAGAAGATTATTTAACCTTTTAGCCCTTTCATCCCCTTCATTCTCTAACTGCCTAAGTTTTGCCTTACTTACTGCCGTTATAGCTGTCTCAGAACTCATAAAATACGCAGATAGGGAAAGGAAAAGAAACATTAAGATATAGTCAAGCCAAAAACTACCACCGCCTTCCAATGAGTCATTCCCCTCCTACCTAAGAAGGAACTTGAATATTGTTAACATTACTATTATACCTAAAAAAGACCCTAATATCACTTCTCTTAGGGAATGAATCTTCCCTTCAACTCTACTCTGAGCAACCATTATAGCAAGGATAAAACCCAAGATGCTTACCGCTAAAGAGTTAGAAAGATAGATAATAGCAATAGCTATACTAAAAGCCACAGCAGAGTGTCCACTAACAATCCCACCTCTTAAAAACCTATCCCCGGCTAAACTCTTAAGGATTATAACTGTGATTATCACTAGGATAATACCCGCAACAACTAAATGATAAGGAATTGACCTTAACGCCCTAACAGTAAGCTTAAATGGTAGGTCTAGATGTGGATAGAATATAAGATAACCTATGACTATAGAAGATATAACTGTAATTAAAACTGCACCAGCAGACACATCCTTAACAAACTTTATCCTAGGGTCAAACTTATCATTTACTACATCTAAGAGCTTCTCAACAGCGGTATTAAAAAGTTCTGCAGAAAGTACTAAGGTCACAACAAAAAAGAGTATAGCTAGTTCTACCCTAGTAAAATTCAAAATTATACCACAAAGTATAACAATACCTGCAAAAAGGATATCTAATCTGAAGTTCCTTTCCTTTTTAAAGGCTGATACTATTCCTTGAATAGCCAAATCAACACTTTCTGTAAAAGACCGAGCCTTTGACATAAGTTAAGCTAAAAGCTTATTAGTAAGTTGCATCATAGTCCTATAACCTTCTTCATCCTCATCATTATAACCCAATAAATGTAAAAGACCATGTATGGCTAAAAATTTTACTTCTTCCTCTAAATCCCATCCTTGTCCTTCTGCCTGCCTAAGAGCTGTATCTAGAGATATATAGATATCTCCCCATAATTGAGTCTCATCCATGGAAAAGCTAAGCACATCAGTTGCAGAATCTATTCCTCTATAGTGCCTATTGAGATTCTTAATATATTCATCGTCAGTCAAGACTATGTTTACCTCTTTTGCTTTAACATTAAGCTCTTTAAGTTTCTCTCTGATAAACTTTTTTAGTTTACTTTTATTAAACCTTATATTTGGATGTATATTAACTACTTCTAGGGACAATAACTTTTACCCCCCTTTGTAACTCAGGGTATTCTATCCTAGGATGAAAAAGTCCATTTAAAACCTTAACAAATGATTCAGCTATAACATTTATATCTCTAAGGGTAAGAGGACTATCATCTAGCTGTCCATCGTTTAGACGTTCCTCTATTATACTCCTAACTGTACTCTCTATCTTCTGAGGAGTAGGATGATCAAGAGACCTAACTGCCGCTTCCACAGCATCTGCCAACATAACTATAGCTGTCTCTTTACTCCTAGGTTTCGGCCCCTTATATCTATAATCCTCTTCCTTCACATTATCAGGATTCTCTTTTAGTGCCTTATGGTAAAAGTATGAGACTAAAGATGTACCATGATGTTCTCTTATAAAGTCTATTATCTGTTCTGGGAGTTTATACTGTTTAGCCAGCATGACTCCATCATCTACATGCTGTAGTATAATGAGTCTACTAAGGCCAGGAGGTAATTTATCATGCAAGTTTTCTCCCCCTAACTGATTCTCTATAAAGAAATAGGGTCTTCTCACCTTACCAATATCATGATAGTAAGAACCTGCCCTAATAAGTGGAAGATTAGCACCCAAAGCTTCTCCTGCTGACTCCGCTAGGTTACCTATAAGAACAGAGTGATGATAAGTACCAGGAGCTTCTAACATAAGTCTTTTTAATAAAGGCTGAGTAAAGTTTACCAATTCGGTAAGCCTAATTGGAGTCAAAATCTGAAATAGGTGTTCAAAGTATGGCATTAGACCAATGGCTAAAATAGAAGACAATAAACCTGAACCTAGTGCATATACGGTATTTAAAACAATACTTCTTAAGTCTCCATATCCTGTTAAAGAGATGGCTCCTACTCCAATAACCTGAGTCAGAGAGATCAATAGACCTGCCCTCGTTAAATCTCCTCTTTGAGTGATGTCTTTAGTAGCTAAGGTCCCCACTATAGAACCTATAAATAGCGGTAGGTAGAATCTTAATATATCTGGATTAGAGATATTAGGCACTATACCTGAAAAGACTAGGATAAGGATAGAGAGTCTATAATCTAACAAGACTGTGGATAGTATTGATAACGTTGCTAGAGGAATTAGGTATATAGACAAAAGAGAAAATCCTTTAACGAGGATTAGCCCAATAATTAGGATAATTGCCACTAACCAATTTAGATGGATAGCGCTATATATATTAGAGATATAACTTTTAATAAATTCTACAACTACTAATTCACTAAGAAGTAATATTATACCAAGTCCAACAATGCCAGGTATATTAGGTTGACTCCTGGTAAGGCCTAAAGCATCTAAATATTTCATATGCTCCTTAGTTACTATATCTCCTCTTCTGACAATGACTTGACCCTTTAAGATTCTATACTTTATAGGCTGGATAGAATTCTTAGCCTCCTCTTGACGTCTTAAAGTCTCATTGACATTAAGGAAAAGGTTTGGTCTAATAAAATACCGAGATATAATACTCGAGATATTCTTCAAATCTTGAGGTACATCAATATTAAGAATCTCATTTTGAATAAGCTGGTCTACCAAACTAAGATTTTGTGGCGATATACCTTTATTCAAAACTCTTCTAACTATCTGAATTACAATACTTCGTAATTTATTCATCTGGTCTCGTCTAAGTGAAAAAAGGACCTTAACAACATCATCGGTTAATTTTATAGGTAATATCTTCTTCAGTTCTACAAAATCTTTGACTTGAGCCCTCTCTAAAGTATTAAAGAAGCGAGAGATCTCATCTACAGCTTGTAGTTCTACCATAGTATCTAATTCGTAGACAGGTTTTACCTCTCTAACTGCCTGTTCTCTAAGCTGTTCTGTCCTTTCTACATCGATAAACTCTATACTTCTAGGAGAAATAATATCTGTAGGGGCAACCTGACCTATACTAATACTTATTGAAGTAGGTAAAAAATCAGATATAAGAATACCAAAATAGAAAAGAAAAACGACAACCCATACTGTTTCTCTACTCTTTACAATCTTGGAGAAAACTTGAGAGGCAAAAAGATCTAAGCTTTTTATATAGGAGATTAACTTATCTCCTATTTGCTCTATTATTAGATTCATAAATATTGTATGCCTTTATAATTCTTTGAACCAAATCGTGTCTAACTACATCCTGTTCAGTCAGATATACAAAAGCTAAACCTTCAACATCTTTAAGTATCCTCTGAGCCTGAATAAGTCCTGATTCTCTATCTGAAGGAAGGTCTATCTGTGTTATGTCTCCAGTAACTACATATTTAGAGCCAAAACCCATTCTAGTCAGAAACATCTTCATCTGCTCGGGAGTAGTATTTTGAGCCTCATCAAGTATAACAAAAGCATCATTAAGAGTTCTTCCCCTCATATATGCAAGAGGAGCAACCTCTATAATGCCCCTTTCCATATACTTTTGAATCTTTTCTGCTTCTAACATATCGTAAAGTGCATCATATAGGGGCCTAAGATATGGATCTACCTTTTCTTGTAAATCTCCAGGTAAAAATCCTAATCTTTCTCCAGCCTCAATAGCCGGACGTGTAAGTATAATTCTTGCTACTGACTTATTCTTAAGGGCTACTAATGCCATAGCCATAGCAAGATAAGTCTTTCCCGTTCCAGCAGGACCAATAGCAAAGACAAGGTCATAATTTCTCATCGTATCCACATATCTTTTTTGACCTGGAGTCTTTGGAAAAACTCTCTTACCTCTAGGTGTTACTAAGATAACATCATCTCTTAAAGAACTTATATTAACTGACTCTTTCTCTGGGTATTCAAGCAACAAAATAATATCCTTTTTACCCACCATATGACCTTTTCGGGCTATCCTGGATAAATCTTCGACAATAGATACTGTCTTTTCTACATCCTCATCTCTACCCCTTATACATAAACCATGTTCAACTAAAAATATCTCTGTATTTGTCCTTTCAGAAAGAAGAACTAAATTTTCATCTAAGTTTCCCAGTAGATTCCTTAGGGTCTTAGTATCTTCAAACTCTATATATCTTTCTATAGATCAAATCACCTCTTCCTCTGGTGTGCCTGGGGAGATTCGAACTCCCCACCAGTGGATCCGGGGTCCACCGTTCTATCCAGCTGAACTACAGGCACTTTTAAAATGGCGGAGAGGGTGGGATTCGAACCCACGGGATGTGCTTTGAAACACATCCAATCGCTTAGCAGGCGACCGCCTTAGACCTACTCGGCCACCTCTCCATGCCTAGAAAGATTTTACCATAAAAAATAAAGTTTAGCAACAGTAAGCCAGAAATGAGTAAAACAAAGAGATTAGCCCTTATGATTGGATATATTAGAAAGTGATTACAGTGCAGTTTGGCAATCATTCTTCTTTTTATGGTATACTTAAGAGAAAAATAATTAAATAGAGGTTGATATGAAGGGATTAATAGCTGCTATAGTATTGATGGTCATATTTACTACTCTAGCTCATGCTAACTCTCCAATAAAACTCAAAGGGGATCAGATAATGATATCCCAAGAGTTAGTGGTTGCAACTGGAAATATAATCGCAGAATATAAGGATATATCACTTAAAGCCAATTATCTAGAAATAGACCCTAAAACGTGGATACTAGTAGCAAAGGGGAATGTAAGTATAATACAGGAGAAAAATACTCTAAATGGTGAGAGGTTGACTCTCTTTCTTAGAGAAGACAAATATCGGCTTGATAATGTAAAAGGAGAGATAACAGACAGAAGTATAAAGGGTTTTATTTATATTAAGGGGGATAGTTTGGAAAAAACCTCTGACAGTAGTATTAAAGGAAAGGAGATATCCTTTACCACCTGTGACCTAGAGACACCCCACTACCATATAAAAGCGAGAGAGTTAGTCATATATCCTCAAGAGAGGTTATATGCAACAGATGTAAGCTTTTATATAGGTAATACAAGAATCTTTTCTCTGCCATATTACAATCTCCTTTTCGACTATCCAGACAGACAGCCTGTTATCCCAGAAATTGGAAATTCTACAGATAAGGGATATTACGTAAAGACATTCTATAGTCATTATCAGAGTAGAGAACTATATGGGTATGCCACACTTGAATTAGCAGAGAAAACAGGGATAGGTTTAGGGCTTACTGAGTTCTATAATATAAAAAATGTTGGGCCTGGTTCTGCAAATATTTACGTGTTACCAACACTAGAAAAGATAAGAGCTGACATAGGACTTACTCAAGAGGCTACAATGGGAGATGTGAAATTAAGTGGGGCAATCACAAAGGAGAGCGTATTTTATGATAGATTGGGATATAGAATAAGTGCTTCTAGTAAAGGTTATTCATTCCATCATCAGGGTTTAGAAAATAGAACTAATAATGTGAACTCCTACAATACTAACATATCTGCATCAGAAAAAATAGGAGATATAAATGCCTTGTTATCTCTATCAAGTAGATACTATGAAAGTTTAGGTATACCAACAGAGGCGAATGACTATAGGATAACTGCTACTACCAAGATCGGAGATGTGAGCACCTCTCTATCATTAAGAGATAGGTACTATAAAAAAGCAGATATTCCTGCAAAGATAGGCGAATATAGAATTACTGCTAACACAAAGGTCCAAGATATAAATGTCAAAGGGGAGATCTTTACAATTTCTTATCCAGACACAACATCTTTATCACAGTTTGGTTATACACGAGTGCTTACTAAACTACCAGAACTCTCTTTAAGTTCTAGAATCCTCACTGATCCTAATGTTAATATAACAGGTGAGTTAAATATTGGAAATTATATAGAGCTTCCAACAAATATCCAAGGATTTGCTATTAAAGGGAATATACAGACTACACCGAAAGTTATAAGGCTTTTGGATGGAGATTTGGATTCTTCTATAAGAATAAATGGTTCTTACTATCCGCCAGAAAGTTATGTAGCAGGACTAGGGATAAATGCAAAATGGACAAAAGATATAGTTCAGAACCTTAGACTCACTCTGACTTATGAGTATAATGAAGGTTGGGGTAATTCCCTATTTAATATACTCTCTGACCTTCCTTCACTACCTTCAAATTCAATATCTGGAAGTTTGGTATCTAAAGGAGATAATTACTCTATAACTTTATCAGGTAGATACGATATCCTAAACTCTACATTTGCTCCTATAGTAATAAATAGCTCTTGGCAGGGAGGTCAAGAAAATAAAATATCTCTTAATCTATCGATAAATCCGTACTATTTAGGAGACATTACCGCAGTATCTACAATAAGTTGGAGGATAGACCCAAAGTGGAAACTAGATATGTCCTGGAAATACTATGCCCAGACTCTTCAATTTCAAGAGGTAAGAATTAACTACGACCTTCACTGTTGGGAAATGAATCTAAGGTATAACTATATTACTCAGACAACCTCTATAAGCTTTTCTCTAAAGGCTCTCCCTAGTATGGGAACTATAAGTCTACCAGAGTTCTAAAGTTCAGAGATCTTAATCCAACGCCTTTCTTTTATAGAAAGCTCTACTGCCTCTAAGACCTCTTGGCATTTGACTCCGTCGTAGAAGTTTGGCTCTATAGGAGTATTATTTGCTATAGCTTCACATAAGTCATAGACCTCATGAATAAATGTATGTTCATAGCCAATAATATGACCAGGAGGCCACCATGCACTTATATATGGATGAACTGGCTCTGTTACTAAGATTGTCCTAAATCCACTTGCCTCTTCCGGGTCTTTTCTAGAATAGAATTGTAACTCATTCATCCTTTCAAAATTAAATACTATAGAACCTTCACTTCCGTTAATCTCGAAGGAGTTATAATTCTTTCTACCAGGAGCAAATCTAGTAGCCTCAAAGCTTCCTAAGGCTCCATTCTTAAACCTTGCGAGAAAGATGGTGGCATCATCAACTGTAACCTGCCCTTTCTCTTTCACCTCTCCAGCCTTAGCACTCAGACCTGTCATTGAAGCAGCTAATGGACGCTCTTTTACAAATGTCTCGCTCATACCAACTACCTCTTCAAAATCACTAACTAGATATCTAGCAATATCTATAAGATGAGCACCAAGATCACCTAGAGAGCCAGAACCAGCTATCTCTCTCTGTAGTCTCCAGACTAATGGGAAATTAGGATCTACTATCCAATCCTGTAAATATACCGCTCTAAAGTGATATATCTTTCCTATAGCTCCTTCCTGTATAAGCTTCTTTGCTAAGGCTATTGCAGGGGCTCTCCTATAATTAAAACCTACCATATGCTTTACACCAGCAGATTCTACTGCCTTTAGCATCTCTCTTGCCTCACTAAGATTCATCGCTAGTGGTTTTTCACAGAATATATGCTTTCCAGCTTCTGCTGCAGCTATAGCTATCTCCTTATGAACATTAGTAGGGGTAGTTATATCAATAAGGTCGATGTCTTTCCTCTCTACTAATCTTTCCCATGATGTCTCTATCTCTTGCCAACCAAATGTATTAGCTGTCTCTCTAACACCAACCTCATCTCTACCACAAATAACCTTCATAACTGGAATACCCTTAGGCTTAAAAAATTTAGGCATATCAAGATAGGCATGACTATGCGCCTTTCCCATGAACTTATAACCTATAAGCCCTACATTAATATACATAAGACACCTCCTCCATCTAGGCTTCTTGAATAAAATATTATCACAAAAGGTTTGATTTTAAAATAAGACTTATATTATTTCTATCGCCTTTCTATGGGCATTAAGTTCTAAGGCATCATCGAGGGGAAGAAGTTTTATTCTACCATACTTACGGGATAGTGCCCTTTCAATGAGAAGGTCAGCAAACCAAGGATTTTTAGGTAATAGTGGACCGTGTAGATAAGTTCCAAAGACATTTCTTTGCCAAGCACCTTCAGTTTTGTCTGTTCCATTATTCCCATAACCCTTCAAAACCTCTCCCAGAGGTTTAGCGCTCTTACCAAGGTACGTTCTTCCACTATGATTTTCGAAACCTATTAGAGTTAAATCTTTACAGCCTTCTACCTTAGACTTGACAAGAATATTCCCAATAAATCTTTTATCTCCAGCCTCGGTATAGACATCTAGAATACCAATACCATCTAACTTGGGGCTATCTTTAGGCTTATAATAATGGCCAAAAAGCTGATACCCTCCACAGATTCCAAGAAATACTATCCCATCCTCTGCTAACTTTCTTAGTGTATCTCCCTTTTTAAAAACTAAATCTGGAGCTAAAAGCCTCTGTTCTCTATCTTGTCCCCCGCCCATAAAGAAGATATCAGTATCACTAGGTATTACATCATCTATTGATACAGGAATGACATCTACATTAATTCTCCTCCATTGAGCTCTTTTTACTAGAACAGCAATATTCCCTCTGTCTCCATAGAGATTCATAAGGTCAGGATAGAGATGACATATAACTAATTCGTAATTCACTTTTTAAGTAACCCTTCTAATAAATTCTTATTCTTTACAATCGATTCTACATTTGTCTTTTTTATCTCCTCATAGAGTTCTCTACGATACACCTTGATAGCCTTTGGGGCACTTATTCCTAACTTCACGTGGTCCCTATCTATTTCCAATACAGTAATCTCTACATCATCCCCTACTAGTATAGATTGTCCTCTCTTTCTAGTAAGGACCAACATCTCAACCTACCACTACTGGGTCTGATCTATTTTCAAATATGTAATGCCTTGTTGTATATAGAGAATTTTCTAAGATAATTTGTGACGCCTCTTTAGTATCTACATCCACAATAATTGGAGCTACTAGATTTGCAGTAGAAAGTTTAAAATCTTCATTTAATGAAACTATGACATAGATCGCAATATTTTTATCCCTGTAGGACTCATCAAGTTCTACTATATACTCTGGAAAGAAGACGAATGGATCCGCCAAAAGAAAAGCCAATTCTGGAGTCCTAATGGACTGTAACCAATAAAAAGGAGAATCTTCCTTTTCTTTTATAATGACAAATTCTCTCTCCTCTTCAAACCCCAAGATTGGAGAAGTGAATTTTATTTCATATTCATCCTCTATCTCTATATCCCCAAAAAGTACTGTACGTACTAACATAACCTCTCTTACCCCAAATAGTTGATTAGGCTAGGCTGTAATGCCCTAGAAGCTGCTATTAAACTAGCCTGATATACATTCTGCTGGGCATATAGCTTTAGGACAACTTCTTCTATTTCTATATCTCCCTGCTTTGATAATAGATCAGTATATTTAGTAATCCTATCTGACAACAGGTCACTAGTAAGCTCTATTCTAGACAGCCTAGCGCCCAAACTAGATAATTCAGAATCTACCTTTTCACTTATGATATCTATCTTTCCTATCGCATTATTAATCTGTGTGATATTACCTTCTAAGAGCGCATTTTTAAGTGATATCAAAGTATCAAACATCTCAGAGTCAACAAATAAGGTTTTTACAGTTGGACTAGCCTCAATTACCGCATTATTGGATATTTCTACAGACCTTACATAATTGTCTCCTCTATATGATACTGTATCTCCATTCCTCTCTAGAGGAGCTAAAGTAGTTCTATATCCTCCAAAGATATACCTACCGGAGACATTTGTATTTCCAAGCTGTACAAGATGGTCTATAAGCTGATCTACCTCTTTTGCTATAGCATATCTATCTTCTTGAGAGAGAGAACCATTAGCTCCTCTTAATGCTAGCTCTTTAACCCTTCTAAGAACAGAGGAGATATTCTGTAACGCCCTATCGGCTAGGTCTAACTCTGTTTTTAGAAAGTCTATATTCCTATTGTATTGATCATTAGTATTCAATATAGACTTTAATTCCATGAGTCTAAACGTAGAAACTGGATCATCGGATGGCTTAATAATCTTTTTCCCACTGGAGAGCTGATTCTGAAGTTTCTCCAAATTTGTAAGATTATTAGATAAATTACTAAGGACATTATTTGCTATCGTATTAAATGTTACTCTCATCTTTACCTCCCAACAACTCCTGTTCTTTCTATCAAGATAGAAAGCATCTCATCTAAAGTAGTTAATATTCTACTTGCTCCAGAGAATGCCTGTTGATACCTTATCATATTAATTACCTCCTCATCTATAGAAACTCCAGATATCTCCTCCCGTTTCCTATTAATAGCATCCACGAGAGACTTCTGATTATTAGAGATAAGATTTGCCCTCTGAGAGATAATCCCCAACATACTTATCTGATTCCGCCAATAATCCTCTACTGTAAAGCTTCCATCTATAAGGAACTCCTTGCTAACCTTAGCTATCTTTAAGGCATTAGAACCATCCCCAGGGGCATCTAAGAGACTAGCACTAGCTATCTTATTGAGATCCTCTAATATCAGATCATTTATCTTTACATTTGTAGCAACAATACCCTTTCCTGTATCTATAAGAGAGAAAAAGTCAATACCAGTACTATTATCCAACCCATAACCAGACCTATGTAGCTCGTTGACCCTCTCATAGATTGAAGTAGTTAATCTATCGATAATACCTATATAACCAGTTTCATATTCATAACCTCTGTCATCGGCAATGCCTATGATGGTATCTCTTGCATAGATTATACTTGAAAGCTTACCCTGTTCATTTGCTAAATAGACATCTGGTCCATCCTCCCACAAAACCCTCCCGTCAGAGACTTTCATCTTGTATACCGTATTATTTATCCCTACTAGTAGGTGGTCTCTTATATTTATAATAGCCTCGCCTACTTCATTCACAGTTACGTCAAAATCTAAAAGTTCGGAGAGTTTATCGAGTAAAAGGTCTCTTTTATCTAAAAGGTCATTTGGAGATTGACCTCTTATATAAGCCCTCTTTATCTCCTCATTCAATGCTCCTATCTGTACTGCTATATCATTAACAGAATTTACCTTTATTTCCAAGTCTTTATTTAACTGGCCTCTCTGTAAAACCAATTCACTTCTTAGGTGGGCCAAGAAAGATATAAGAGTCTGAGCCTTTTCTTTTAGTGCTCCCCTAACGGACATATTCTCAGGGTTAACACTTAACTCCTGCCAGCTATTCCAAAAGGAACTCAAAGTAGAAGCCAAGCCATTATCAGTAGGCTCCCCTAGGATATACTCTATCTCCTCTAAAGAATTCTTTAAGTCATCCCAATAACTCTTTATCCTATTTTCATCCCTATACTGAATATCTAAAAATTCACTCCTAACTCTTCTTATATAACTCAACTTTGCACCAGTTCCTAAAATTCCTATAGAAGGCAGTAATACAGGAGAAGTCGTAGTTACTAAACCTTCCTGTCTGGAATATCCTTCTGTATTTGCATTAGCCACATTATGAGAGGTTATATCTATCAACGAACGGTTTACAAATAAGGCTCGCCTTGCAATCTCTAAACCGAAGAAAGTAGATATCATAAACTATTCACCTAACCAAAGTTTTATAATATCTTCAGGAACCTCTCCAGAAAGTATTCTTCTAGCTAACTCTTCCTCATTTATATTATATCTTTCCTCTTCTATTTCTCTCTTTAGCGCATTTAACCTTTCCGAGATCTCTGGCTCTTCAATAGTAGACATTGCTTTAAATACCTTCGATAAAATTTCTCCCTCCCTAGATATCTCAACTTTATCATAAGTCTTTGGTTGGATAGAAACTTTACTCTTCTCTTCTCTAGATAAATATATCCTAAGTAACCTTTTTAACTCTTCACTTTCATATATTCTCATAAACTACCCCCTATCTTCCAAAAATATAGAATTTAAAGATACATTCTTTCTTAAAAACTCTACATATTTATCTAAAAGCTCTATAGAACGTCCTAGTAATCTAGAATTTATTCTTACAAGCTCTCCTAACTCGAGAATTAACCTTTCTAGATACTCAAACTTCTTCCTAACCTCAGACTGTTCCTCCAAAGGAAGATCAGATATCAAAGATTCTAGATCTTTCCCTCTCAAATTCTTAACCTCTTCTCTATCTCCTAACATAAATAACTTGCCAATTATTTCAGATTGACTATTGGTTATTTGAAGCAGCATCTTTAGGTCCCTATTAATAAGGCACATGTACATCTCCTTCGATAATTTAACCAATGACTCGTAGGCTTCTATATATGCATCTATCAAATTCAAAAATTCACCTTCCATATCTATAAAAGAACATCGGCATTATGATAAAAAACTTTAGAGCATTTCAGGTTCTCTTTTTACGAAGATACTCTAAAAGGAATGTATCTTCTTGCTCTTTAGTCTTGCCAAAACCTAAAACAGATCTCACTTCAGTTAGTAATTTTAATCTACATTCTGGACAGAATCTACCACTATCTATTGGTTTCCCACAAGATTCGCACATTGGTTTTACAGAAAGCCTTCCTGCCTTTATAAACTTACTTACCTTAGCCTCACTTACCCCAGTAGCATCTACAATATCCTGCAATTTGGCGTTAGGATGTGTTTTTAAATACTCTTTTACACGATTAAAGTCTTCCTCCTCCTTCTTCTGACACTCAGGACATATATCACTTGAAGTCTTCACAAAAAGTCTTCCGCACTCTTTACAATTTGCTAAAGGCATATTATTGCCACCTTATCTCAATTTTATCCCCATCTTTTATAGGAGAGCTAAAAGATACGGGATCTCCATTTAACTTCATCTCAATAAATTGAACATTACCTTCTATAGGGATATAATTGAGTACATCTGCTATTATCGGTTGATATAAAGGAACTATCTCATAATCTCCTTCTAAAAATGGAGATAACGGATCTATCTTTTTACCATTCAAAAATATACTCTTACCACAGGTAATTTTCAATTCCTCATTATTAACCATTACGCTTATCGTATATCCCCCTTTAAATAAATCTTCACCCAATATATCCCTTACTGCTGGATGGCCTCTGTATTTTATCTCTATAATATCTCCTGGATTTAATCCAATATCATTATCCACTGACCTTCCATTTAAGTAAATCACATAAGGGCTCCAATTAACTGAGTATCTATTTCCATTCAAAGTGTAAGTAAATACTTTTGGTCTAGTCTCTACGCCTATACTTTTAAGGAACTCATATAGACTTATATTAACCTTCACTTCGACTCTTGCCCTATCATAAAGTAAAGAACTTTTATCAGTAGGTTTTCCATCTAAAAGGACCTCCATCGGTAGCTCATACTCCTTTTCGTTTACCCTCACTCTTGGAGCATCAATAGTATTCAAAAGGTCTTCTATAGATATAACAGCGTCCATGCCTCTTTCACCCGGGATAATCTCTATCTCATCACCAGCTTTTATCCTAGTGTCAAGATCTGCAAGCTCACCGTTAACGATAATCTTAGCAGGTTTACCTCTTTCTCCAGGGAAGACTTTTATACTACCATTTACCTCAACGGTCATTCCCCTTCCTGGTTCTCCATAAACTAACCAAGGAGAAAGACCACTAGATACGATAAGGTCATTTACCGTTATAATACCTGTATCGAGCAGTCTTACCCTTTCTCCATTTACCCAAATTTCTATAGGGACAAAACCTTTCTGATTAAAATAGGAATTTAATATACCTACAGGAGTTATCCATTCTGGTCCAGTTAGTTTCCTTCCAGATACTAATCCTAAAGAAGTCATATCCTTTATAGCTATTCTTTCTAATGGAATTCCTAAGACCCTAGAAAGGCTTTCTTTTAGAGAGGGGGTAAGGCTACCTCCACCGACACAGATTAGGATTTCAGGTGGCTTTTCATTCAATTCAAGGATCTTCTCACCTATCCTTATGGCTATATTCTCCAATACAGGACTAATAATATTTAAGATGTCTTTTTTAGTAATCTTTCTACTATTACCCAATATATCTTTAAAGGTGAGTTCTTCTTCTTTACTCTTCTTTATATTTTCAGCGGTAGAAAAATCCACCAATAAAGACCTCATTATAGATTCTGTAATCTCATCCCCTGCAAAGGGAACCATTCCATAGCCCAATATTGTTCCATCCTTAGATATCGCTATATCGGAGGTACCTGCTCCTATATCTAAAAGCACTATATTTAACTTCCTCAAATCCTGAGGAACAACTAGGTCTATAGCAGAAATGGGCTCAAGAGTCATAAGGGCTATCTTTAATTCTGCAAATTCGAAGGCAGAGACTAAGGCATCTATAACTACTCTAGGTAAAAAGGTAGCTATTACCTCACAAGAGATACTCTTTCCCCTCTGACCAACGAGAGAGTCTATTAAGATTCCATCCAAGAGATATCTCGTGACACTATATCCAACACATATATAATCCCAAGCCTCTAAGTTATTCTCTGTATATAATAGATTCCTGGCTGAATATAATGCATTCCACTCTAGGGTATTTATATGATTCTGGGTAAATGTTGTAAATACAGGAAAATCTAACTGAGCTCTTCCCTTTTTTGTAATAAGAGCCCTTCCTGCTACTGCGGTAGCACTCTCCGTAATCTTTACCTTTACTTTTTTCTCTAAATCCTCCTTTACTAATCTAATAATATTAGCTACCTGAGGGACATTGTGAACCTGCCCATCAAGCATAGCTCTAGTGGGATGCTCTTTGAATGAAGATGCCAATACCTTGATCTTATCTTCTAAAACTCCCACTACTCCCTTTACACTACGTGTCCCTACATCTATTGCAACTAGCTCTTTCATAGCTCAAAGAACTGATAAGCAGCTATAAGAAGTTTATCAACATAAGATACAAAATCTTCAATAGAAGACTCATCCTTAAAACCAAGTTCTTCTAAGATATCTCCAGAGATTGAATACATAAGTCCATCTATCCCTAAGCCATATCCCATCATCAGAGTAATACCATCACTTACATGGACCACTTTAGAAGAGATGTTATCCGTATCCTCAGGATTATGGTGATATCTTATAGCTGAGACTAGAAAATCTGGAAGATTCCATTTTTTAGCTAAAAACCCTCCTGCCTCTTGATGGTCAAACCCTAAGATCTCCTTTTCAATAACATTAAAAGGCACCTTGGATTCCGAAACCCTTCTTATCACCTCTTCATACTCTGGCTGTAGATATTCACCTAAAACTATCTTTCCTATATCATGCAATAACCCAGCAACAAAAAAGGCTTCAATATCCCCAAGTCGTCTCTTACGGGCAATCTCTCTAGAGATAATAGCACATGCTATAGAATGTCGCCAAAGTTCACCCTTATCTAAGGCATATCCCTTTACCTCTTTACCAAGAAAATCTTTAGCTAAAGTTGCATAAATAAGACTCTTTAAGGTATTAAGTCCAAGTATTACAACGGCCTCAGTTACAGAGACAACACGTCTTGGAAACCCATAGTATGCGGAATTAGCTAACTTTAAAACGTTAGCTACCAAACCATCGTCCACTGAGATAGTTTTAGCTATATCAGTAATAGAGCTCCTTGCATCGTCTATCTTTCTTAAAGCCATAGAGATTACATGAGGCAGAGCAGGAAGTTTATCCACCCTATCTAACAACTTATCTAACGTCAATTTACTATTCATCTATTTTAAACTCCTAATCAGCTCTTTATATAACATATCTGCCAAACTACTATTACTCTTAGCTAAAATTCTAGACACTTCACTATCAAACCAGCTATAATAAGTGTATAGAGCAAAAGATGGAGTTTCTGGAGACATTAACTCTACTGAGTCTCTTGCCTCCTTAAGTAGAATGTTCCAGAAAATAGAAACAAACTCATTAGTCAATATCCTAAGCTTCTCTTCATCTTTTAATCTATAGTTCAATATTGACCTAACATCTTCTATATACATCTATTGAAATACCAACTCCCCCTGTAAGGCTCCGGCCTCTTTTAAAGCTGAAATCACACCTATTATATCCTTAGGAGTTGCTCCTAGTGTATTTAATGCTTGTACTAAATCTCCAAGAGTAACCTCTTTTGCATTTTCATTCTGTGATGCAATTATAGTCAACTTGATATTATTATACTCTATAGCGACAGGAAGTAAAAGTACCTCCTTGCCCATTACTATAACACCTGTCCTTTCATTTATCACTATCTTAGCAGACATATCAGGAATAATGGTCAAGCCTTCTATCTGAGCTATGAAATTAACCACATTATTCTGATAGTCTTGAGGAACTGCTATCTCTACCGTAGAAGAATCTATAGCCTTAGCAGTATTAGGAAATTTATCATTTATCACAGTTACTATTCTCTGAGCGGTGGTAAAATCTGGATTCCTTAAAGAGAACCTAATCTGTTTAGAATTTATACTACCCCCTAAACTCTTTACAATCTTGCCTCCATTGAAGACAATCCCAACAGTAAGTGGAGACTTACTGCGCACCTTTCCAGTTATATCTATGCCACCAACAGATACAGGTCCCTGAGCTCTAGCTAGTTCTTCTCCAGTAACCGGAGAGATAAGAGGGGTGTCTAAAAGAATCCCGCCTTGCAGGCTAGTAGCATCAAGATTACTAGAGACTTGCACATCAAAAAGGTCCCCCTCTTTAGCATAAGAAGGAACATCAACAGTAACAGTTACTACAGCTACATTTCTAGGTTTTATAAGATCCTGAGATATTGTTATACCCAAATTTTTACTCATATTTGCCAACATTTGTTGGGCCAAAGAAATATTCCTATCTCCCGTACCCTGGAGTCCAACAACTAAACCCATGCCTACCAGATGAATACGATCTATCCCTTGAAGTTGAACTATATCTTTTATTCTAGCCCCATAAACAGTAGAGTTTAATAAAACAAATATCACTAAAAATATTACAAAAAACTTATTCATCACTTTTCACCCCACTAGAATATAAGTCTTAAAAGTTCTTTGATCCAGTAAAGTATCATAGAAAGTATACCACCATCCCTAGATTTTGGTGCTGAGCTTTGGTACCTAACCTCTAGATCTACTACCTTAGAAGAATAGATAGAATTATCTTTGCTTATATCTTCTGGCCTAACAAGACCCTTTATATAGACCGTCTGTTCTTCATTGTTAACAGTTACCACCTTAGAACCCTCTATTAAAAGAAGTCCGTTAGGTAAGACATCTTTTACAATTGCGCCGACATTACCTGAAAAATTAGCCGCCTGAGAAGTACTTCTTGATCCAGAAAAGGCTGAAGAAAGTTCAACAAAAAACGCAGTAATAAAATCAAAAAGACCTACTCCTGGCCCTCCTTTTAAATTAACTGACTTGTTAGTCCCACTCCCCATCTGTTGATTTGCTTGGGTATATTCAGTTATTATGACCATTACTGTATCTCCCTTAGTAAATGCCTTATGGTCTGTATAGAGCGACTTAACCAAACCTAAATTTAAAATACCTATAAATATAATTAAAACAGATATTACTCTTCTCATTTGAAGACCTCCACCTTACCTTTCCCTACTACTGTACCTAAAACCTCCTTAAAACTAGAAGGATTTCTTAACCTTATAGTCTGGCCAAAATACCCATCTTGAAGTGCTATGAGTTTAGTAGATATTATAAGATTTCCGATACGTCTAATTGCTTCGACTTCCTCATTCTTATTTACAAGAGGAGGCTCAACTAAGGCATTAGAAGTAATGATCTGCCCAGGATATAGTACTCTAGTAGTAGCTTTACCTATTATATCCTCCTTCTTTTCTATAGCAGAAAACGCTATATTATCTGATACTTTTTCTACTATCATCTCTTCAGTAATAATAGTTCCTTTAGGAATATAGACCTTTGCCACATAAAAAATCCTTTTAATATCGGCCTTAAATGACAGGTTAATGGCCTTTATATACTTATCATCTACGTAGAAAGAAACCTTCACAACTAAGACCCTACTGTTTACTGAGCTCAACTGTTTTATATCTATCCTTAGTTTTCCTTCAGGTAAAGTTATACTAGGGATTTCTTTTGTAAGAGGTTCTAAGGTAGGAACTCTCAAGCGTTCTCTTACTATGGAGACTAATTCTCCGCCAGAGATTACCTGAGCAGTTCGAGTAAAAACAATCTTATCGATAGATGACAAATCTCTATCTTTTAATAAAGCAGGAAGCTTCATAGCAAGAATCTGTTTTATATACTGAAAAGAATAGACTACACTTTTACCCAAAGGAGGAGCAGGGAAAAGTTCTACATCAAGAAAACCTTCTGGTATTTCTGAAGAATCCTCTAATATATCTTTAAGGTAAACTCTATCCCCGCTCACACTAACTAAGGACTTTAACTTCAATAAGGAAGCAAATGAAACATCCTGCGATAACAGAAGAATCAGAACCAAGAAGAGAAGATATAATCTTCTCATCCTATTTACCTACGTAATGTATTAGCTATCTGGAGGATATCATCTGACGCCTGTATGGCTCTAGCATTAACCTCATAAGCCCTCTGAGCTACGATCATATTTACCATCTCTTCTACAACTTTTACATTTGACATCTCTATAAAACCCTGAGCAATCGTTCCAAATCCGCTATCCCCAGGATTTCCAATGATTGGAGCCCCAGATGCAGCAGTTGCCCTAAATAAATTTCTTCCAATACTTTCCAAACCAGAAGGATTAATAAACTTTGCAAGCTGAATCTGTCCTAAAGTCTGAAAGTCTGTAGAACCAGGAAGAGTAACAGAGACAGTGCCATCACTAGTAATAGCAATACTTGTTGCCTCAGGGGGGATGATAATCTCAGGAGCTATAGGTAACCCATCCGAATTTACAATTCTTCCCTGACTGTCCTTTTTAAATGCCCCATCTCTAGTATATGCAACTGAGCCATCAGGCATAGTTATCTGAAAGAAACCATCTCCTTCGATAACAAGGTCTAATGTATTCTGTGTCTGCTGAAAATCCCCCTGAGAAAAGAGCTTCTGTATTGCAACTGCTCTTACCCCATGTCCTACCTGAACACTTGTTGGAACCTGTGCCCCCTGAGCTATCAATGCTCCAGCCGCTCTAATAGTGTTGTATAAGAGATCCTGAAAATCAACTCTACTCTTCTTAAAACCAGTAGTATTTACATTCGCCAAGTTATTGGCTATTACATCTAGATTTAACTGCTGCGCCAACATACCAGAGGCTGCACTCCATAATGCAGGAATCATAAATTCACCTCCAAAATTTTGCCAGCCCCTGCGTAGCAGTCCAGCTGGCAGACTTTAAGCAAATCTTCCTAAATCAGAAATCAATCTCTCCGTAATACTATCCTCAGCTTGTACTATTTTTTGATTAGACTCATAAGCCCTATAAGCTGAGATAAGTTCAACCATCTCTCTTACAGTATTAACATTAGAACTCTCTAAAGCGTACTGTTCTAAATCTGGTTGAACAGGCTGAGGATTAAAGTCTACTAAATTTTCTCCTACCTTCTCTATCAAATCACCTCCTTGAGGAATAACAACCCTAAGTATATCAATAACTTCCCCATCTACTATGACTTCCCCTCTACTACTAAACACTATAGACCTACCCTGAGGAATCCTGATTGGACCATTCTCTCCAAGTACTAAGTATCCATCTGAGGTAGAAAGATATCCTTCGCTATTTATAGTGAGCTGTCCATTCTTAGTAAATCTCTCCCCTACAGGAGTGTTAACGACAAGGAATCCATTTTTTATGGCTATATCTAGAGGATTCTCAGACGGAACATAATTTCCAGGAGAATTTAAAGTCGATACCCTGTCAACATAAGCCCCTGTCCCTATAACTCCTAGAGGCAGAGGTTCTCTATAGTTTTGAAACTTGTATAAAAAAACCTCGGGGAAACTTCTAATCACTGTTTGGCTTCTTTTGTAACCAACAGTAGCAGAATTAGCAAGATTATTAGATATCACATTAACCCTTACCAATTCAGCTAACATCCCCGAGGTTCCTGTATATATACCTCTAAACATATATTTTTACCTCAGATATTTAAATGGCAGGCCCGGCAGGACTCGAACCCGCAACACCTGGTTTTGGAGACCAGTGCTCTGCCAATTGAGCTACGGGCCTAGTTTTATCTTACCTCTCTATGTACAGTATGTTTCCTACAGAAGGGGCAAAATTTTCTAAGCTCTAACCTATTAGTAGTATTCTTCTTATTCTTAGTAGTAGTATAATTTCTACGTTTACACTCTGTACAAGCCAAAGTTATGATATCTCTAGGCATAACTATCCTAAGAGCTGGGTTATTACACCAGCCCCTACTGTCCTACCTCCTTCCCTAATTGCAAATCTTAAACCTTCTTCAAGTGCTACAGGTACTATCAATTCTACTTCCATAGTTATATTGTCCCCTGGCATTACCATCTCTACCCCTTCTGGTAACTTTATCGTCCCTGTCACATCTGTTGTCCTAAAGTAAAATTGTGGCCTGTATCCATTGAAAAATGGAGTGTGTCTTCCTCCCTCTTCTTTAGTCAGTACGTATACCTCTCCCTTGAACTTCGTATACGGCTTAATAC
>JBMFMV010000008.1:0-42511 GCA_049970495.1 bacterium | reverse complement strand
GCAATTCCATCAAGGGTTTGGAGACTTTAGGACATTCTATCTAGGATTTGACTGCTATAATCCACCATTTAACGACCTCAGGGTCAGAAAGGCATTTGCGTACGCCATTGATAAAGAGGCTATAGTAAATACAATAATAAAGAAGCAGGGTATTGTAGCTTACGGATTTTTGATGCCAGGTTTTCCTGGTGCAAATCCAGAAGGTCTAAAAAATATCTATACCTATAATCCAGAATTAGCAAAAAAACTTCTTGCAGAGGCAGGTTATCCAGATGGGAAAGGATTCCCCGTATTGGATATGTGGGTTAGGTCAGACCTTGCATCTCCAACGGTAGTTGCTGCTGCTAACGCCATAGGCGCTATGCTGAAAAAGAATCTAGGTATTGATGTTAAGATTACAGTGAAAGAGACAAAGACATTTATGGATGCTCTTAATGCCCATAAACTTCAGTTCTATCTAGTCTCCTATGGAATGGACTATCTAGACCAATCTAATATGCTAGGTATATGGGTATCTACAGGTAGACACGCTTGGAAAAATGAGAGATTTGACAAACTTGTAAAAGAAGCCTCTGCACTACTTGATAAAAAGAAGAGAGACGAAATGTTTAAAGAGGCAGAAAAAATTCTAGTAGAGGATGTTGGTGGTATATTCCTCTGGCATCAAACACCAGGTGCTCTATGGAAACCATATGTAAAGGGTAAAGACCTTGAGCCCGATAAATATGGTATAACTGCTCTACATTGGCCTGGCATAGAGGGTGTAGGTACAACCATATTCAGCATCTATATATCTAAAGATGTATTAAAGTACAGGAAGTAAGAATAGATTATGATAGGATACATAATTAGAAGAATCCTAGGACTAGTTATTGTCATATTCTTGGCATCATTAATAACCTTCTTTCTTATGCATGCTATCCCTGGCGGACCTTTTGACGAGCTTAAGATGCCACTTCCTGCAGAAGTAAAGGCTCAGATTCTAAAAAAGTATGGGCTCGATAAACCAGTCTGGGAACAGTATATAAGATACATATGGAGAGCTCTACATGGGGATTTTGGTGTGCCTTTCCAAAGTCCCACAGAGACTGTAACATCTCTTATAGCAAGGGTCTGGCCCGTGACATTGCAGATAGGGGCAATTACCATAGTACTCTCTTTTACTATAGGGATTCTTCTAGGTATCCTATCAGCCTTAAGACAGAATACTTGGATTGATTATCTAGTAACCACTATCGCCACTCTAGGGACTACTGTCCCTAACTTTGTTATAGCTATATGGTTGATGTTAATTTTTAGCGTAACTCTAAGATGGCTTCCTACAGGAGGATGGGGTGAACCAAAGCACCTCGTCCTCCCTGTTTTATCCTATTTTTTAGCTCCAACAGCGGTTATAGCTAGATTTGTAAAGGTAAACTTTCTGGAAGAGCTAAGAAAAGATTACGTTAGAACTGCAAGGGCTAAAGGGCTTCCAGAAAGAACAGTCATATTTAAACATGTGTTTAGGAATGCCTTAGTTCCAATAATAACACTCCTTGGACCTATGATACCAGACTTGGCTACAGGTTCTGTATTCATAGAGGTTACATTTAGGGTGCCTGGACTTGGCAAGTTCTTTTACACCAGTGCTTTTAACAGAGACTACCCTATGATTGTTGCAATGATACTTCTAATAGCAGTCCTTTGGGGAATAACATACTTAGTTACTGACATTATATACGCGTTTATAGATCCAAGAATTACCTTTACATAAGGAGTAAGATGTATGAGAGATGTAATAAGAGTCTATAAAAAGAATAAGCTTGCAGTTTTTGGATTTTTTGTCATCTCTATTATTATAGTCGTTGCAATATTAGCTGATGTAATCTCTCCATATAGGTATGATGAGATCGACCTATTAAGCTTCTTACAGCCACCATCAATTAAACATCCATTTGGAACTGATAGCATTGGTAGAGACTTAATGACCCGTATCATCTATGGAGCAAGGACATCCCTTATTGTAGGATTTTCCGTACAGTTCATTGCGGTTGGAATTGGTGTTCCACTAGGTCTTTTAGCTGGTTTTTATGGTGGAAGGGTTGATTACTGGATCTCTAGACTAGTAGAAGTTATGACCGCCTTTCCTAGTCTACTATTTGCCATATTCCTTATGGTCTGGTTGGGAAACGGCTTATTGAATATAATTATAGCCCTAGGAGTTACTAGCTGGGTTGGGATCTGTAGAGTAACAAGAGCAAAAACTTTAGAGATAAAAAGCGAGACCTTTGTAGAGGCAGCAGAGGCTTTAGGTGCTTCTAATTCTTATATACTGTTTAAGACTATATTCCCAAATATTGTAAGACCTATAATAGTTATGATAGGATTAGGAATTCCTCAGGCTATATTTGGAGAGGCATCTTTAAGTTTCCTTGGCTTTGGTATTAGTGACCCTATGCCAAGTTGGGGGAAGATGATACAGGAGAGTCTAGGTTATCTTCAAGGTTACTGGTATATAGGATTCTTTCCCACCCTATCTCTAGCAATAACTGTTCTATGCTTCAACTTTGTTGCTGACGGATTAAGAGATGCATTAGACCCAAGGATGTATGGCAGAAGGGTATAATCTTTACATCAAAAATTTTTCCACTATTCTTTTTAACTCTTCTAAGCTCTTATACTCTATCGTTATCCTTCCTCTATCCGGAGCCTTAGGCTGTATTTTTACTCTAGTCTCAAGATAAATCTGTAATCTTTCCTCTAACATCTCTATCTCTGGTATCTTGACCCTATTACTATTTTCCCTCACTATCTCTTCTGTATCTCTAACAGAAAGCTTCTCTTTTATAACCTTCTGAGCTAATCTCTTTTGAAGCTCACCGTCTTCTAAACTTAAGAGGGCTCTAGCATGCCCATATGTCAGATTACCTTTTCTTACCTCCTCTTGAAGTTCTAAAGGAAGTTGTAGGAGTCTTAAAAGATTGGTTATCTCCGATCTGCTAATACCCAACCTTTCAGCTAACTCCTCATGAGTCACTTTATACCTCTCTATATAATTCTGAAAAGCCTTTGCCTTTTCTATTGGATTTAAGTCTTCTCTCTGGATATTCTCTACTAGAGATATCTCATAAGCCTCCTGGTCATCAGCATCTATTATTATGGCTGGGATTTTATTCAGCCCAGCCAATATTGCAGACTGAAATCTCCTCTCTCCGGCAATTATCTCATATTTATCCTCCCTTCTCCTTATCAGTATCGGTTGGAGAATACCCTTCCTTCTTATCGACTCTGCCAATTCTCGAATATTTTCTTCATCTATACATTCCCTAGGCTGATTTGGATTAGTAACGATATCCTCTATATCTATCTCTTGAATAGAACCCTTTTCTTCAGATGGAATTAGTGCAGATAGCCCCCTACCCAACCTTTTCATACTACTTATTCTGTATCAACTCCTTTGCAAGCTCCCTGTAGGCAATAGCTCCAGATGAATTATTGGCATACTCAAAGATAGACTGAGAAAAACTAGGAGCTTCACTTAATCTTACGTTCCTCGGGATTACAGTACTAAACACCTTATCTTCAAAGAACCTTTTTGCTTCTTCTAATACCTGTTGGGCTAGAATTGTCCTATTATACATAGTTAGAAGTACTCCAAGAATCTCTAATTTAGGATTCAATCCCTTCTTGATAAGATCTATAGTCCTTAGTAACTGAGATATGCCTTCTAGAGCATAATACTCGCACTGTAGAGGGATTAGTATATACTCTGAAGCAGAAAGAGCATTTATAGTGAGTAAACCGAGAGAAGGGGGACAATCTATAAAGATGTAATCATACTCATCTCTTATAGGATCTAAGACGTTTTTTAATCTCAATTCTCTCAAGAAAGCTGATACCAACTCCACCTCTACCCCAGCTAGGTCTAAGTGAGAGGGTATGAGGTCTATATTATCTCTTATAGAACTACCTCCATCTCTCAGAGGATATACTATATCTCTTACAGGGACATCATAAATTAAAGTCTCATATAGACTTGGCTTTATATTTCTTTCTCTACTAACCCCACTAGTTGTATTCCCTTGAGGGTCTGCATCAACTAAAAGGACCTTCTTCCCTAACTCTGAGAGTGCAAATCCTAAATTTATTACTGTAGTAGTCTTTCCTACTCCGCCTTTTTGATTAGCTACTGCAATTATCTTTCCCATAATCTTCTATGTTTCACGTGAAACATCCCATAATCTTAAAAGATTGTATCATAAATTTACTATAAAAGGCAAATATACTTATAATCCTGAGCTATCACCTAATTCTAAAAGATAATCACACTTAAGCCAAGGGTTACTACCCATATAGCATAAATATTGTCTCCATTGTCTTTTCTGCTTCTCTAAGTGTTACTAGTGGTTCTCTATTGTTTATTATACAATCTACAAAATGGTCTATCTGATTCTTCCAGAAATTTGAAGGTCCTATAGCCGGCTTTATATATCTTGGTATTTCTTCTTCCTTGTAGAGTATAAGTTCATCATTGGTAACTTTCAAAGAACCTCTTGTGCCATATACCTCTAATCCTATCTGTTCAAAACCTTTGGATATGCTACTCATAGACAGCTGAGCAATACTACCATCTTGGAAGTTAATAATCCCTAAGAACGTATCCTCTACCTCAGTATCAAAGAGTAAATTAAGGGGAAGTCCTTTTGCTGACGATACTCTCCTACCAGAGAACCAGACTATCGCATCTACTATATGAATTCCATCTCTAAAGAGTGTCCCTCCCCAAGATTCTTTCTTGGTAGTTTTCCATCTTGGATATTTGTTGTAATCTTTAAATGCAAGATATTTCCCTATAATAAATAGAATTTTCCCTATCTCTCCATCGTCTATTAGTTTCTTTGCTAACTTGAATGTATCACTAAATCTCAATGAATGAGCAACCATAACCTTAATATTTAGCCTCTCTGATTTTTCAATAATTTCCTTTATCTCCTCTCTGCTCGTAGCCACAGGTTTTTCCAATAATATAGGAAGCTTAAAATCCATAACCTTCAACGCTATATCTCTATGAGTATTATGCGGGGTACATATACTCACCGCATCTAGTCTTTTTGAATTTAGCATATATTCAAAGTCTTCATAAGTCCTAAGACCTATCTTTTCTGCAGACTTCCTATTTGTCTCTAAAGGGTCTGCTACTATAACACTATCTACATTTTCATTATTCATATAGTGTTGAGTGTGAATCCTCCCTATAAAACCATAGCCTATTACTCCTATATTAAGCATAGACAGTCTCCCTCCTACCAGCAAAGAATGATATTATTATCGCGGTAATGTTTAATAATGTAAATGAGATAAATGCAGTAAAAGTCCTTTCTGAAGTACTTAGCAAATACCCGCTAGCTAGAAGCGATATTGCTACCCCTAATGCATTAAATGTAAAGATAAATGCCATATAGTTTGACCTATCACTTAAGCCTGCCATATCAGCTATCCATGCATTAGCATTTACAGATACTGTTGAAACCTGAAAACCCAGGAGAGCACCAGATATAATAAATGCTATAGAGGATTTAGCTAATCCTAACATAAGGCTGGCTAGGGCACCAAAAATAAAGCTTATGATAAATGAGAATCTTCTTCCCAAAAAGTCTGAGATGCCTCCACCAATCCTACTGAATAAGGATTTTAGGAGATAAAACGAGATAGATAGTACCCCTATCCATGCTAAACCTATCTCTCTGCTTATTAGGATACTAAAACCGCTGTAGACTATTCCATAAGAGAATGAACTTATAAATAGGAGTATACTAACCATAAACGTCTCTTTTGTTGCTATTTCTCTTAAAGAACTAAATGTTATAGGCTTTGATACAACTACATTATCGAGTCTTAACTTAGATAAAAGTAGAAGTCCTATAATTGGAGGAATCCCCGCCAGAGAAAACATAACCTTACCACCAAAAACAGCAAGAATCTTATTAAGCCATAATACACCTATCGCAGTACCAAATCCTACCCCAGCATACAAAGCTCCTACTGCCCTTCCATACCTTTCTGTACTTGTATTATTTAAAAGGAGAACAACCCCAGAGGTCCAAAAAAGTGCTGAGGAAAAACCAAGTATGCTAGTTGCTAGAAAGAATTGCCACAAGTTACTCCCAAGTGCAAAGATAAATGAGTAAAGGGCATAACCTCCGATACCTATAAATACTACCGGTATCTGACCAAATGACCTCTCTAGCCTATGTATAAAGAATCTAAAGGGGATCTGGGATATGTAGATGACAGCTATTACTAGACTAGCTATAGAGGATGAGTATCCCAGACCCTTGAGATATGGAACTATATAAGGTTGTGTAGCTCCTGAACCAAGAAATAGGAGTCCACCTATAAGAAAGAATATGATCTCGTTATTTATGTTACGCCTCTCTTAGTTCATCTATGTTTTCCTTTATCTTGGATATTGCTGTAAGTATATCGTCCATATCTTCCTTTGAACCAAGTAAGATGTTCTGAGACAACCAGATTCCTTCTTCGTAGCATGCTTTTTCTGTAATAGGAAGATAGATATCTCTATAGGCTCTCTCCTTGTATGGCCAGTCTAAGATTGCTGGGAATTTATATAGAGGAACATACCCTAGACTAGCAGGTATACCTTCTGCACTGAGAGCCTTTATAAATGTCTCTCTCTTTACCCCTTTAAACTCATCCTTATTGTATCTGAATATAAAGAGATGATATGCATGCCTTGTAACCCCCTCGTCTGGGACAAGAGGCTCTACCCCTCCTATCTTTCTCAAGCCATCGGCCAGATATTTAGCATTTTCCTCCCTCTTTTTCATCTGCTCTTCTATCCTTTCCATCTGAACAAGGAGTATTGCCGCCTGGAATTCAGTCATCCTATAGTTCCAACCGAGTATAGGATGATCATACCATCCACCCTCTTTGACCCTACCAACATTCATAAGAGACCATGCCATATCAGCAAACTTCTTATTGTTTGTAGTAACTATTCCACCCTCACCTGCATTTATGTTCTTTGACGCTTGGAAACTAAATGTTGCTATGTCTCCAATAGAACCAACCTTTTTCCCTCTCCATTCTGCCCCATGAGCCTGAGCAGCATCTTCTATAACAAGCAAATTATACTTTCTTGCTATACGTATTATTTCATCCATATTTGCCGGGCAACCACCAATATGAACCGCAATAATTGCCTTTGTCTTGGTAGTTATAGCCTGCTCTATACACTTTGGGTCTATATTGTACGTATTAGGGTCTATATCTACAAATACAGGGTCTGCTCCAACTAGTATGCAGGCACTAGCAGTAGCTATAAATGTGTATGCAGGGACGATTACCTCGTCTCCTTTTCCTATATTCATAGCCCTTAGGGCTATCTCCAAGGCTGCTGTTCCATTTACGCAAGTAACACCATAGCTTGCACCCACAAACTTACTAAATCTTTCCTCAAATTCTTCATTCTTCTTACCAGAAATCCTACCCCAGTGTCCACTTCTTAAAACCTCTATTAATGCCTTTTCTTCTCTCTCATCAAAGATAGGCCACTTTGTAAATGGCTTTGTTCTTACAGGATTACCACCATTGATGGCAAGTTTCATAATTTAACCCTCCCATCCAATCTCTTTTAGTATATTTCTTAACCAATCCAAACCTTTCTTAAGGCCAATCTTAGAGTCTTCAAGTCCTTCATACTCTATACAGAGAGGATTCTTATAACCGTTCTTTTTGAGTTCCTCTAAGAATAATCTTAGATTTATCTCCCCTTCTCCAAGAGCCAGTGATATATAGTTATCCTTTATACCATTCTTTGTGCTCCCATCCTTTAGATGCGTATGAATGGTGTAAGGTGCAACTAACTTGAAGAACTCTTCTATATCCTTTAGACTATTACCATACCAGTAATAGTTTGAGGTGTCTACTGTAAGTCTTAGATAATCTGATCCTACCGCCTCTAGTATCTCCAGTTCTACTCTAGCATCATTGGTAAGATCTCCGTGATTCTCTAACCCTAAGACTATTCCTAACTTTTCTGCCCTCTTTACCATCTCTTTAAAGCCTTCTATTATAAGCTTTATAGCATCCTTCTTACTTATCCCTTCTTTAGGCTCACCACCGAAAGCCCTAACAACTTTGGCAGAAACCTCTTTGGCTAGCCTACATGTATTTTCTAATTTTTCAATCTGTTTGGTTAACTCTTCCATATCTTTTTGGACAAAGTCGTTATAGCCTGATACTGCAAAGGGTTCAAGATTGTATTTCTTTAGTAGCTCTTTTATCTTAGGTACATTCTCGAATGTCAATGGAAGGCTACTCTTGTGTACTCCAGGCGAAGTAGAGATCTCTATACCGTCAAAGCCTGTAGAACTAGCATATTCCAAGAATTCCTCAAATGTGTATCTCCCCATTGATAAACCTAGTGCTCCTATCTTAGGCATTTTTACCTCCTTCTAGAAGTTTCATTGAATTTTTATAGTAAATAAAAGATTTTTCTTCTTCTGTAAGTCCACCGCATTCAACCATCCCAATAACGAATGCAGGATTTATTAGTGTAAAGTCTGTACCAAACAACACCCTCTCTAACCCAACAGTGTCTATACTCATCCTAACCTTATCTCTATCTGCATAGCTCGAACAGGGTTCAACATATATATTTGGATACGGCTTTACTATCTCTAGACAATCAAACCAGACATCCCCACCTGTATGCCCCATAATAAAACAAACACTAGGAAAGCTCCTTGCTAACTTAGTAAGCTGGACAGCCATAGACCCCCCCCATGTATGAATAAGGTATATAAGTCTAGTGGCTGAAAACTGCTCAATAATCTTTACTGTCCTCTCATCGTCTAGGCTGATCTTAGAATATGCCGGATGAAGTTTTATCCCAACAATTTTTTCATTATCTAAATATCTATTTACCTCACCTATAGACTCTTCTAGATAGTTTGGATTTAGGACTAGATACCCATAGAATCTTTCGTCCTTCTCTAGAAATTCTATCAAATCTCTATTTCCTTCTCTAAAATCATAAACTATAGCTTTAGATGAAGAAAAAATAGCCTTGATAACATTGAATCTATCTAGATACTCTTTTATCCTATTTATATCAAAATTATCTATCGCAAAGGGCCAAGCTCCATAGTGACAGTGGACATCTATAATCATAGTTTCACTCCTAGAATTCCTTCAAGATTTTTACTTAAGACACTCTCCTTTTCATCATCGGAAAGAGAGCTTGCCTTTATAACATCTAAGGCTGTCTCGAATGAAAGTAAAGGCGTACCTGATCCAAAGATAACCCGAGTAATACCAATATATCTCTTGAGGTACTCTAGGGCATCTGGACTGTTAAGAAGATGAGATTCTATATATATGTTTTCTATCCTTCTCATAACCGCTATAGCCTCTGAGAGATTACTGTAGTTAAATCCTACTACTATAAATGGATTCTTTAATTCCTTCGCTAGAGAAGAGAGTTTTGTCATTTCTCCATAACCAGATATATGTACAATTATAGGTAGATTTTCGTCTTTCAATATCTCAAGGACTTCTCTAAATGGTGCAAAGTCTATAACCCAACCCTGCAATCTTGGAAAGAAGGCGATTGCTAAAAATCCCTTTGTCTTTGATCTCTCTAAATATTCTACACCTTTTGGATAAGCCCTAGGATCATAGGTCGCCACTGGATATATACTATCTTCATTTTTAAGAAGTTTCAAGGTTTCCTCGTTACCTTCTATTGCATCATAGAATACCCCTTTTAGAGATAGGGAAAGTGCCTTAGCCTGATAAGATCCTAGAATATTCTTTAGGGAATCTAGAGATGCATCTAGGTTCCTATATGGATAGAAACCAAAGCTAGTATTTGCATCTAGCATCTTCATATTGAAAACCACCTTTCTATAGCCTCTCTAGCATCTTTTCCAGTAAAAACCACTGTCCGAGAGTCTAAAAGCGTAACACCCTCCTTATTCCAGTACCTCTGAGCATGTTCTGCTAAAAGAAATTCTATTTTAAAATTCACCGGTCCATTAAGTTTTAAAGGTTCTATTTCCTTACACTTTTCTACTACTCTTTTTAGGGCAGACTCTATATTTTTCTCTACCGTAACTGGCGGTAGCATAACTGCAGAAGTCCTAGTGAGTCCATACTTAGTTATTGCAGTCTCTATATTACTTACCAAGTTTTTTGCCTCAAGGCAAGCATTATCATCTCCAGAGACAAAGACTAAAGGAACACCCAAAGAACCAGCATAGAAGGAAGCGATACCTATCTCTCCTACCGGAATAGCATTGATATATGCCCCTCTCCATGCCCTAGATGACATGGTATGGTCTAAGACTGCTCCTTTAGTCCCTGCCATAGCATGGGCTCCTAAAAGTATCAGTCCATCAAAATTTGAAGTAAGCATCGGCAGGTAATTGGGCCAGGGGGAACCCATAATATATTTTGCACCTTCGGTAAGTTCTTCATAGACTAGATTATAAGCCTGGTTAGCACCATGCCCATCTAAGACAACTATCTCTTCTACCCCGAGGCTGTTTAGAGTTTCTACTACTATGTTTACTTCCCTAGTCAGGAGTCTTCTAGCCTTTTCATACATAGGATTCCCTAATTCTGTTTGGACAGGAAGCACTACACCTTCCACCCCTTCTAAGTCTGTTACAATATAGAATCTCATAGATACCTCCAGAATTATTAAATTTACATAAGAATTATATCTTTATATAGTCAAAAGTCAAGTAGCCTTTAAGGTTATTTGCAGCTAGAATAATTGACAATGTTAGGGTAGAGTGTTATTATAACTATAAATTTAAAAATGGAGGCTGTTATGAGTCATTGGTGGCAAAGGCCTTTAAGGATGATGAGATGGGATTATATGAATGATTTCTCTCAGATAAAAGGTGAAGATTTAGATAGTCTTGTCCGAATGAAGAAAGAAAAATTGCATATAAACTGTGAATGGATTGTAGGAACCCCTGGTATCTCTCCCGGTCTAGGTTATCTAACAACATTTAATGCCGAAGGTTTTGATAGATATCCAGGATTTGAAGACTTCGATTCCCTCAGGTCATACCTACCATATGCAAGAAAGTATGGCATAAGATTACTAGTATATCTAAATATGCACTGGTTTAGTTATAAGTTTGCAGAAGATCATCCAGGGTGGGAACAGATAATGTCTAACGGAGAACCGTATGGAAAGGTTCACCCACTCTACGGTAATGGAACAACATTCTGTGTCAATTCATCATGGAGAGATTGGGCTTTTAAGCTGATAGAAGAGACAATGAAGACTGGTGTTGATGGAGTATTCCTAGATGGTCCGGTAATATATCCCGATTGTTGTTACTGTGAGTCCTGTCAAAAGAAGTTCAAAGGAAAATATGGTAAAGATATTCCTAAGGAGGATTGGCAGGATCCCCTTTGGAAAACATTTATTGAGTTTAGGGAAGATTCTATGGTAGACTTTCTAAGGGACGCCAAAAAGGTTGTTTCCAAGATAAATCCTGAAGGAGTTATATTTTTAAATGCCGGTTCGTGGCAACCTGGAAGTTGGAGGGTAGCTAGGGATGCAAAGAGGTTATCTAGATACCAAAATTTTTCTCTAGCTGAAGCGTTCTTCCATCCATCTGCTGGAAGGATAAATCTATATCAGTCTGCTATAACAACAAAATATTTAAGAGCTACGGGAATCCCAGTAGTAACTGCTTTTCACTATTGTATGGGCCCTTGGCATTATACTTTTCTAAATCCTGAAGAGATAAAGCTATCTATATTTCAAGCAATAAGCTGTAACGGAAATGTATGGATAGGTGGATCTACTTATAGACATGAGTATAATCCAGAAGGATGTAAGCCTTTAAACGATGCACTAGGATTTTTAGAAGAGAACGAGGATTATCTAGTAGACCTAGAACCTCTCTCTGATACCGCGCTACTTTTCTCCTCTCAGACCGCTAGATACTACATATCAAATATAACAGAGTTATACAAAGACTTAGGAAGTGGTAGAGAGCAAGACCTTATCCTTGACCTAGGGACAGGTAAGACAGTGATAGATTGGAGTAAGAGGAAACTAATCTGTGAGAATCTAATGAGTTTTGCCTATGAGGGATACTTTACCGCATTAACTAGGAATCATATAATGTTCGATATCATACTAGATGAGGACCTATCACTGGAAAGGTTATCAAAATATAAGGTCCTTGTAATTCCCGACTTTGCCTGCCTAAGTGATAGACAGTGGAGGGAAATTGAGGAATTTGTAAGAGAAGGAGGTTCCCTAATAACATCTTTTGATGCTGGGCTCTATGACGAAAAAGGGGAACCAAATTTTACAGAGAAGAGATTAAGACTCCTAGGGATTAGGGAGATAGAAGGGGTGTTTCCTGCTATTAGAGGCGAGAATTATATAATAGCTAAAGAGGATATCTTTGGCTTTAATAAGGAGAATCTTATAGAGAGATCTCCTTATGCCTTAAAGGTAAAGGCACTAGAAGGGGCCCATACCCCATTTTTCTTTATGAACCCACTAGAGAGGGTATATACCGCTCTTAAAGGTGAGAGTAGTTATCCTGCAGTTATAATCAATAGTTATGGCAGGGGAAGAGTAATCTATTTTGCATTTCCTATAGGGACATTTTATGGTTCTGAAAGGATTGGAACTCAAGAGCAACTAATAAAGTCTAGCATCAATTACTCAAGAGAACCAATGATAAGGGTCTCTGGACCACCTACTGTAGAGGTTGAGTTATATAGACAGAAAAATACTAACAGACTTATATTGTTCTTAGTAAACAATACTGGTGACATGCAAAGACCAATAAGCTATATAAATCCTGCGAATAATATAGAGATCTCTATTAGAGATAGTTCTATAAAAAATATCTATTCTGTAAGCAGTAGGACTAATATACGATTTAAACGTATTAATGGAAATGTCAGTTTTATGATACCTTTATTGAAAGAGTTTGATATTATTAAACTTGAGGAGGTATAAAATGGAAAAGATAACTTTTCCACATAGGATTATATTCGATGAGAGGGAAAAGACTGCTATCCTAAGGGTAGTGGAAAAGACAATGACTGGTCCTGAAGCTATAGATCTCTATGGAAAAGGTCCAGAAGTCACCTCTTATGAGAGAGAATTTGCCGATTACTTTGGGGTAAAATTTGCAGCTGCGGTAAGTTCTGGAACTGCGGCTATACACTCTGCAATTGGAGCTCTAAGACTTGAACCTGGTAGTGAGATTATAACTACACCTATTACCGATCCTGGGACTGTTGCCCCTATACTTATGCAAAACTGTATTCCGATATTTGCAGATGTTGATTATGAGACTCTCAATCTGTCCCCTGAGTCTATAGAGAAGAACATTACTGAAAAGACAAAGGCCATCATTGTTGTCCATTTGGCTGGTCAACCCTGTGATATGGACCCAATAATGGAGATAGCTAAAAAGTATAATCTCTACGTGATAGAAGATTGTGCACAGGCTCACGGAGCAAAATATAAGGGCAGATATGTTGGAACATTTGGAGATCTAGCTGCATTCAGTCTTATGGCTGGAAAACATATGAATGCCGGTGGACAGGGTGGGATGGTCATAACGAATAATGAGGAACTATACTGGAACACCAAAAGATTCTCAGATAGGGGAAAACCATTCAACTCTACAGAGACAACTAACCTCTTCTTAGGTCTAAACTACAGGATGACTGAACTTCAAGCTGCTATAGGTAGGGTTCAGCTCACAAAACTTGCCGATATAAAGAAAAAGAGGCAGTGGATAGTAGAGAAGTTAAGAGAAGGCTTATCTAAACTTAAAGCATTTAAGCTCTGGAAATTCATAGATGGGACTGAGCCGAACCCTTGGTTTGCATTTATCAGATTTAATAAGGAGTATGTAAGAATAAATAAAGAGGAGATCGCTAGGGTTCTGGTAGAATATGGACTGCCAGTAGGAGCCCATTATGTAGTCCCCATCTATAATCAGTATTGGATAAAGAATAGAGTTACATATGGAACTTCTCAGTATCCCTGGTCTATACCGGGAGCAAGGAAGATAGATTATACGAACTGTTGTCCGAATGCCGAGAAGGCGCTAGCGGATCATATGACCTTGTATCTTCATGAAGGGTGGACAGAAAGAGAGATTAACTATACAATAGAGGTTTTCAGGAAGGTAGAAGAGGAGTATTCTTTGTAAGAGGAGGAAACTATGGAGGAAAAGATTTTTAACTTTGCTATTATAGGATGCGGAGTTATAGCTCCAAATCATGCAGAAGGAATAATTCATACACCTAATGCCAGATTGGTAGCGGTAGCAGACATCGTTGAAGAAAGGGCTAGAAGTTTTGCCCAGAGGTATAACTGTGACTGGTATTTAGACTACAAAGAGATGTTAGATAGACCAGATATAGATATAGTAAATATATGTACACCTAGTGGATTACACCCTATAATGGCTATAGAGGCTATGAAAAGGGGTAAACACGTAATTACAGAAAAACCTATGGCTATAACCTTAGAGCAGGCAGATGCAATGATATCTGCTAGTAAAGAGTATAATAGGAAATTAGCCTGTATCTTTCAACGCAGGACCCAGAGTGTATTTAAGAAAATAAAAGAGGTTATATCTCAAGGTGCTATAGGTAAACTTATACTCGGTGACGCTTATATGAAATATTTTAGAAGTCAGGCTTATTACGATAGTGGAGATTGGCGTGGGACATGGGCTTTAGATGGCGGCGGAGCCTTAATGAACCAAGGTATCCACTGTATAGACCTTATGCAGTGGATTATGGGGGAAGTAGGTTCTGTATTTGCCTATACAAGGACGCTAGCTAGAAGAATAGAGGTCGAAGATACGGCAGTCTCAGTTCTTGAGTATAAAAATGGAGCAATAGGTGTAATAGAAGGGACAACATCCGTAGTCCCTGGATTTGACCACAGGTTAGAATTTCATGGTATTGATGGAAGTATCTTAGTGGATGGAGAAAGGATAGCCAGGTGGGAAGTCCCTGGGGTAGAGCTCAAATTAGAACAAGAAACAGCAATAGGGAGTACAGCATCTGATCCTAGAGCGGTAGGATATAGAGGGCATATGCTTCTTATACAGGATATGATAGATGCAATAAAGAACAACCGAGATCCATTAATACCAGGAGAGGAGGGGAAAAAGGCACTAAAGATTATACTTGCTATATATAAGTCTAGTAGAGAAAGAAAGGAAGTATACTTAGACACATTGTAATGGTTTTTCAATACTAAAACAAACTGCAGAACTTCAAACCGAAGATATTAAAAAGGGTAGGATGGGAAGAACTGCCCAAAGTAGTAAGGGGTATGAAAAATATTATCATTGAAAATGACACTTACAGAATGTGAGATAAAAACTAGGAGGTGTATAATTTGAGTCATAAGACTATTCTTTTGAAAGATCTTCTACTTAATCCATTTAACCTTATAGGAAGGGACTGGATGCTTATATCTAGTGGAAATAAATACTCTTTTAATATGATGACCGCAGGTTGGGGTAGTCTAGGTATACTATGGGGGAAAGAGGTTGTCTTTTGCTTTATAAGACCAACTAGATATACTTATAAGTTTGTCAACGAGAATGAGCTATTTACACTCTCATTCTTCTTCGAAGAGTACAAAGAGGCACTCAATATATGTGGAAGATATTCTGGGAGAAACGTGGATAAGGTTAAACTTAGTGGATTAACCCCCATAGAAGACGAAGAGTATAAAACGATATATTTTGACGAGGCAAGGTTAGTATTTATCTGTAAGAAGATATACTATCAAGATATAGACCCTAATAATTTCCTAGATGAAAGTATCCATAATAACTATCCAATGAAAGACTATCATAGGATGTTTATTGGAGAAATCATAAAGACATTGGAGAAAAAGTGAAAATACTAGGAGTATTTGGATCGCCGGAAGCTATATGGAACCGAGGTGAGATCTTAAAAGATTACAATATAAATGGGGTATTTATAAGCCATAAAGACCTTAATAAGGATAAAATTGAAAGGATACACAACGAAGGCGCAAAGGTATTTGTAGAGATAGGAATATTTGCTGGGAAAGATTTAGTAAAAAGGCATCTTGACTTAGCGCCAATAGGGGTAGATGGAAATCCTCTAGCTCCTATCAAATGGTATATGGGGGTAAACCCTACGATAGACTGGTATAGGGAAGAAAAACTTAATGAGATAAGAGATATCTTAAAAAGATACAACACAGATGGGTTATGGCTTGATTTTATAAGATATCCATGCCACTGGGAAATTCCAAATCCAAAGCTTGAACAGTCTTCTTTCGATGAAATATCACTAAGAAAGTTTGAAGAGTACATAGGGGAAACCATCCCTGGAATAACTATTCAAGATAAAGCTAGATGGATCTTAGAGAATAGTTTAGAAAGATGGGCTAAATGGAAATGTGATCAGATTACCTCTTTCTGTAAAGAGACTAAGGAGATAATCAAATCGATAAAACCTAATGCTATACTAGGTATCTTTTCTGTGCCATGGAGAGAAGATCAGTTTGATGGGGCTATTCTTAAAATCATAGCACAGGATTTTAAGGCATTATCACAGCATGTAGATGTATTTTCTCCGATGGTCTATCATCTTATGTGCGAACTTCCTATTAGTTGGATCAGAGAATACTCTTTATATCTAAAAGATATAACTAAAAAAGCTGTAGTACCGATAGTACAAGCAGTAGATGAACCCTCAAGGGTAGAGAATCTTGAAGATGTTATAAAAACTGCATTAGATGACAAACTTGATGGTGTTATAATATTCACAACTCAAGCCGTATTTGAGGATAAAACAAAGATAAAGGCGTTAAAAGATTCATTTTTTAGGTGTTAAGCTCTTCTACTCTATGACTGGAGTCATATATACATTGCATACCCCTTCTCTGTCAGAAGTAAATATGACATTCTTACCATCTGGGGTAAAAATAGGATGAGGATGTGATTCTTGAGTTAACCAAGAAGAGCCGTGGTGACACAGTGGTATCACTTTACACATGTCTTCACTATGCTTTATAAGTCCTATATAATCTCTACCATCTTTAAAGTCTGAGGTGGGGAAGGCCCCATCTCCAACGAATAGGTCTTCTGTTGGATTTGTTTGAATGTGTGTCGGTGAAGGACCAGGATACTTATACTTTCCTAAGATAGTCCCATCTGTGTCTAATATAACGTCAAAGAATGTCCATTCTGTAGACCTTGGTGTCTCCCTAACACTATACTGAGTAACAATCTTACCGCTCTTAGTGAAATATTCATGTCCTGCTCTTTCTATATATCTTTTCTGTTCTAAGATTGGATATATCTCATGGGTATCTGCTCTTACTATCCACATTCTCTGGACTAGATGCCAAGGTCCCTCATGACAAAAGAGTATTATATTTGGATCTACTGGACTTATATTCACATGACTTATCCACTCCCTTTCTCCCCATACCGCCTCTATCCGTTCTTCCTCTAAGTCTATCCTCATTATTACACTGGAAGGTCTTCTGTATAGATGTTCTAGCATCTGAGAATATTGGGCACCTGTACCTGTACTCATCTCCAGATTCTCCGAATAGACAAAGGCAAGATATCTTCCGTCTCCAGAGAGAGAAAGTATACCTGTGTGAAAGCCATAAGGAGCTACATAGATCTGTTCTGTTTTTAATGTCTGTAAGTCGACAGATTTTAATATTCTTCCATCCCAGTAGTAAGCTATAAGCCTCTTTGGATCGAGGCATGATCTATGAGGAGAGATATTAAAATCATCGGTGAGTTGAACCATAAGCCCTGTATTTAATTCAAGGCTAAACAGTTGCCACCTACCCGATCTTGTGGACTCTATAAGTAGCATCTTAGAGTCCTCAGAAACAAGTGTTTGAGTAAAGTAAGGGTGAATACTGTTCCCCACTCCATCAGTAAGTCTTGTGACTACCACCCCTGTATCTCTGTCTTTCTCTTTCAAAAATCCTATTCGAAATGTCTTACCCCTCATATAAGAGACCTCTTTAGTCTAAGACTTTGCCTGTAAGGAATCAGGCATAATCTGCATAAGTTCAATTCTATTTCCATCAGGATCAGTTATCCAGTACTGATAGTTTCCATCTTTACCTTTATTAGGCTTACCTTGAATTGTTAGTCCTCTACTTGAAAGTTCCTCTAAGGTCTTTTCTATATTATCCACAAGAAGACATAGATGCTGATAGCTCCTATTATCATATCCCTTTTCTAATTCTCCTTTATATGGGAAGAGTTCTATAAAATTACCGTCGCTTATCTTGAGATACACTATCCATAGTTCACCTTGGTCATTGTATAATCTGAAAGCTTCCTTAAATCCTAGGATACCACAATAAAACCTTAAGGATTCTTCTAAATTCGAGACTCTATATGCCACATGACCTATACTAGTAATCATTTTCGCCTCCTATTGGGTTAAGATTTTCACTACCGATTCAATCAATCTATATCCATCTTTGATCTCACTTATCTTTGCGTATTCCCTTGTAGAATGTGCTTCACTACCACTTATCCCTAAAAGTAAAGTAGGTATCCCTTGTTCGTTGAATATATTTGCATCACTTCCCCCACCCATATATACAGTATTGGGATTAAAGCCACTATTCTTTATAGCATCAATGGTCCTTTTTAGGAATTCACTATCTTTTAAGTCAAAGCGGGTATACTCTTTTCTATATTCTAATCTTGTCTTACCTCCCCCCTCTTCTACTATACTTGATGCCTTTTCTAGATTATTCAATAGGACTTGAAGATATCCTTCATCTCTACTCCTATACTCTCCCCTTATCTCCACCTCATCTGGTATTATGTTTGTTGCCCTACCACCTGAAATTATTCCTATATTTCCAGTAGTAATATCATTTATCCTACCAATAGGGAGAGAAAGGATCAGTTTAGAAGCTAGTTGTATAGCATTTACTCCCCTTTCTGGATAAGCCCCTGCATGGGCAGCTACTCCATAGATCTTATAAGTCCAAGTATACTGAGAAGGGGCACCTATAATTACATTGCCAACTGGACCACCTGCATCTAAGGTAAAACCACAAGGAGCCTTTATCATATTTCTCTTTATTGCCTTTGCTCCTATTAGACCAACCTCCTCTTGCACTGTAAATATAACCTGTATAGGTAGTGGGTCATCTTTATAGTTCTCTAGAAGCTCCAAAATTACAGCAAGCCCTACTTTGTCATCAGCACCAAGAACTGTATTTCCATCAGATTTAATTATGTCACCATCTATAATTGGATTTACATTGTCACATGGCGTTACTGTATCCATATGAGCGTTAAGAAATAGTTTAGGGACTTTGTTAGAACTTATAAACAGATTACCTATCTCATCCTGAATAACTGAATAACCCCAGTTCTCTACCATCTCCTTTATAACTTTAGCTATCTTGTGTTCTTCTCCTGAAGGGCTTGAGATCTTTAAAAGGATAACTAGTCTTTCTATAATCCTTTCCATCATTTACCTCCAATATATCTTCTTCCTGCCTCAAATGCTTTTAAATTTATATCTAACAGATTAACCCTCTCTTTTAACATATTTTTGAGAATATCTTCAACTTTAGAGATATCTAAATCCTTTATAAGTTCTACATAACTCCCAGCCATCACCATATTAGCTACCCTTACATTACCTAGATCTTCTGCTATTTTAGACGCCGGTACTCCAATTATTTTATCGTTAGGTTCTGGATTAATTAGAGATGTATTTATTATCTTATACTTTGGAGAAAATTTGTCTTTGAATCTCTTATATGAGGGCTCATTCATAAGTATAACTGCCTCAGGGTTTGTCACTATAGGGAATTTTATCTCCTCAGATGAAATCACAACAGTGCAATTAGCGGAACCTCCACGCATCTCCGGCCCATAGGAAGGAACCCAAGTTACTCGCATATTATTAGACATACCAAGATGCGCAAAAAACTGCCCCATAAATAGAATACCCTGTCCCCCATAACCAGCAATCAGTATAGTATGAATCATAACTGTCCTCCTGGCACAATTTTACCTAGCACTACCCTTTTATTAGCGCCGGTAGCTCTAGGAACATTATTGGGAGAGTCAAATACTACCTCATTAGCTAATATCGCAAAAGCCAAAGCCTCTTTAGCCTGATTTGGTATTCCAAAATCCTCATGTGTCTTTATTTTTACCTTAGGGAGTAAGTTGGTGATTATTTTAACCAAATAACTATTATAGGCTCCTCCCCCACCTATAACAAGTTCATCTATTTCAATTTGGCAAATAGATTGAGCTATGGTGATTGCAGTAAGAAAAGTAGCGGTAGCCACTATATCCTCATCTTTAAGTCCAAGAGCCTTGCCCTTTTCATATATGTTAATAGAGAAGGATTTTCCAAAGACCTCTCTCCCTGTTGTCTTTGGAGGAGAAATAGCAAAATACGGATGAGATAATGCCATCTCTAATAACTCATCTGAAACTTCCCCTCTTCTAGCTATGTTTCCATCTACATCATAATCCGATGCGCCTTTAGATACGATTCTTACTATTTCATCTATTACCATATTACCTGGTCCAGTATCAAATGCCATAACATCGTCTATATCTGCATTCTTAGGTAAGATAGTTATATTCGCTATTCCCCCTATATTAAGGATACCTCTACTAACTCTATCGCTTTTAAATAATATCCAATCTGCAAAAGGGACTAGAGGGGCTCCTTGACCTCCTACTACCATATCCCTAACCCTAAAATCATATATAGTAGTAATGCCTGTTCTTTCCGCTATAACTGCCCCTTCCCCTATCTGAAGTGTAGACCTTATTTGAAAATTTCCTAGCTCCTTCGGATACGGAGAATGAAAGACTGTCTGACCATGGCTGGCTATAAGGTCCACCTGATCCTTAGATAAACCTGCTTCTTTAATTGCCTCCAAAGCTACTTCTGCAAAGATCTCCCCTAGTAGAAAATTCATATTTGATAGAAGAGGGATACTAGCTTCCTCAAAATCAAATAATCTGTGTAGGAGCTCCTTTATATCTTTGGGATATTTATAGTGATAATGATATATAAGTTCTATCTTAGACCCTATAGAGTGTCCCTTTATCCTTACTATACTAGCATCAACCCCATCGGCAGAGGTCCCGGACATTAGCCCAACTACTATTCTAGCTTCTTTTTTTCTAAGGTCCTCCAACATCTTATATTGCTTCCTTTTCTAACATAGCTATTGCGACTGCAAATCCTCCGTCATGGCTTATACTTACTACTATGCTGTTTACCATAAAACTTTCAAACTTTTTCTTGGCTCTATCACTCAATATAACATAAGGAGAACCATCTTTTCTGTGCATAACAGATATATCTTTAGGGGAAAGTCCTCCACCTAGAGCCTTTATCACTGCTTCTTTGCAGGCAAATTTACCAGCCAGTGCTTCATAGAATCTCTTTCGATGTCTTACCTCTTCAATCTCATCTTGAGAGAACACTCTAGATAAAAATCTCTCTTTCCTTTTTATAACTCTCTCTATCCTTTCTACACTTACAATATCTATTCCTAACATAGCTAACTACTATTATACTACAATTAGATGTTATAATTAATCTAATGAATCGTAAGATTATTATAAATGTATTATTAGCCCTTTTAGCCAGTATATCTGTGATCTTAGTTATTAACTCTGCATTTAGGGAAAAGGTCTTAATATCTGATCTTATAAGTAAAGAAGTACTAGAGCTAATCTTTATAGGACTAATCATAAATCTAGTCTGTATCTTTATAGATGGATTCAAACTCCATATGGTTATATCTATTCTTAAAGAAAAGATAAGCTATATAGATGCCTTAGAAGCTTGTATTTTATACTCATTCTTTTCCGCAGTGACTCCATCCTCTATGGGGGGACAGCCATTTCAGATATACTTTTTGACAAGAAAAGGGATAAGAAGTGAAACTGCTACGAATGTGATTATTTTTAGGACATTTGAGTATCTTTTAATAGTGCTAGGTATCGATATCTATGCACTCTTATTCATTATACCTAAACTACCACAATGGAATATTGGTAAGACAATAATAGTCTTAGGTTTTGGTAGCAGTTTATTATCAACCGGACTTACCTGGCTAGCTATGATGAGACCAGATTTATTTAAACTTATCATTATAAGCCTTAAAAGGATAAATAGACTGAAAAATTTTATAGAAAGATGGGAGAAAAAGGTTTATAGGTGGATAGACAATTTAAAATTAAGCGCCAATGAGTTATGGAAGAATAAAAAGATAATACTAATTGACTTCTCCCTAATGCTTGTCTTGATATTATTATACTCTTATCTTCTCTTTCTGCCTATAGTGAGCCTTACAAGATTAAAGATAAACTTTTTTACATTCTTTAGCGTCCAGACCTTACTCTCGTCACTAGCTTCCTATATTCCAACCCCAGGAGCAAGCGGAGGAACAGAGGCAATACTCTATACAGCCTTTAAAGAGTTAAGTTTTTTCCCTAGACTCCTACTTTTAGGTATAACTATATTCAGAATTACTACCTATTACTCGATAATCCTAATAGGACTATTAGTAGTATTTAAAAATAGAAACTTATTATCTAGAGAAAAAGGGGAGCGCTAGTAGGGTTTATTTTGTGTATTTATCCTCAGGTAAGTATGGAGATTTTATAAATATGGCAAGAAAATCTTCAGATGGATTTATAATATTATGTTCTTCTGGAGCCTCAACCCTTATAGCATCCCCTGCTGAAATATCAAAATTTTTTCCATCTATTATCATCTGAGCCTTACCTGAGATTACATAGAATGTCTCTTCTACTTCCTTATGATAGTGTGTTCCTAACTCCTTCCCTGGTATAAGTTTAAGCACTCCCCATTCAATACGTGGTCCCCTCATTATATATTTGGGACCCCAGTTCCCATATCTAAATTCCTTCTCAGATTCTCTAGCTCTTTCCATACTATTTCACCTTTTCTTCCTTCTTTACGTAATTCTCCTCCCATATCCTATCTGCCATGGAACCCCATCTATTAGCATATTCGTCTAGTTTCTCAGCTAATTCAGGGGTAAGTAATGCCTCAGAACCACCATCGGTAGACTTTGCTCCAACCTTAGTCACTATCTCTCTTAGAGCCCAAGGATTATCAACCAAAGGACAAGGCCTTAAAAGATTCTCATTGAAGGGGATTCGCTTCTGATATTCTGTAAACAATGGAGACTTTAATATCTCGACTAAACTCTTATCTCTTATATTATCTATGGAGAAGTGTACAAAAGCACAGGGCTCTACATCGCCTTTACCGTTTATATGGAAGTAGTTTCTGCCACCCGCAATACATCCACCAGTGTATGGTCCATCGTTCCAGAAATCTGCAACAAAGACTGGTTTATCCGCCCTCCAATGATGCACCGCAGTCCTTACCTTAGCCCTTTCTTCTGGGGTAAGCATAAGACTAAAGTCCGGATCCCTCCCTACAGGGACATACATAAATACCCATCCAAAAGCTACTCCCTTGTTAATAAGGTGGTCTATAAACTCATCGCTCGTAATAACATTAACATTCTTACGAGTTGCGGTGACAGAAAATCCAAATATTGCCCCATTCTCTCTTAATAAATCCATGGCACGCATCACTTTAGCGTATACACCTTTACCACGTCTCTCGTCTGTCTCTTTCTCAAACCCCTCTATGCTTATAGCGGGTGCTATATTACCAAGTTCTACAATCTTCTTTGCCATCTTCTCATCTATCAGAGTACCATTAGTATAAGTATGGAATAGGACATCCTCATGCTTCTCGGCAACCTCTAAGAACTCCTTACTAAGGAATGGCTCTCCGCCTGACACAGTTATAAAGTAGATACCTAACTCTTTTGCCTCAGTTATTATTCTGTCCATGAGGTCTTTACCTAGGCTGAAGTGCTGTTGATATTCACCAGCCCAGCATCCGATACATCTAAGATTACAGCTAGTTGTTGGGTCTATAAGTATAAACCAAGGAATATGAATACCAAACTTTTCGCTCATCTCCATCTGCCTAGGAACTCCTAGAAATACCGCATTGACAAAGAAGTCTACAAACATCTTAGACCTAACATTTGGATGGGTATTTTTTAACAGTCTTATAGCAAACTCCCTCTGTGGAGTATCATTGAGTAAGTAATTTGCAACCTGCTCTAACTGTGCCTTGTGCCAGTCTGTTTTGACGAATCTTCTTGCTAGATTGATAAGCTTTTCTATGTTTTGCTCAGGATTCTTAGCTAGGTAATTTAACCCCTCATCTAAAATAAAACCCCCCACATATCGTTTAGCAAAATCAAAAAATGCCATAAGCCTATTCCTCCTCTCTCATTAAAAATTTTCCTCCATATATCTCTTTAGTGATATCAAAAAGAATCTCTTTGTCTTTATTAGATAATTCGCTGAGTAGTTCTTTATATCTATTTAGCAGAGAGTTAATCTTGGGACTTATAATATTGTTATACTTATTTAATCCTGCCTTAGCTACAATGACCCCTATAAGAAGCGCTGTTAGACCTAAGAGCCCACTCTGAGGGTCTATACTCCTAGATAGTGTCTGATAAGTTGAAGATATATTGTCCCAATTTACCGCCAATTTTTGGCTAATAATAAAGAGTATAACACTTATATTGAGGGCCTTTAATATTGGAGATTTAGCAGAAGATATCTCTTTTAAACCAGACTGAAGGATCTCATTAATAGATAATCCATTTAGAACTTTAAGACGTTTTCTCAAGTCTTCTGTTATTTTACCCAGGTTCTTCACCTTTTCATCTTTATAGACTAATTCTTCCCCTTTAGATGTAACTCTAAATGCTAATGTACTTCTCCCTCCTCTCTCATTCAAGGTGTATACACACTCTACGTAACCATCATCTTTGAGTGCAGTAAGGAGGTCATAAGCAGTCCACTTACTAACCCCAAGTTTCTCTGCCACCATAGAATAATGTACTGGTCTGCCATATTCCTTACATAACTTATCAAGTGCTCTTATAAACTCTATTCTCCTTTCTGTAATTCCCATATATCCTCCCAAAAAACCAAAATTCTATATAAAATTATAGTCCTTAAAAGAGAAATGTCAAGAGTCAAAAACTTCCTAATTCAAAGAGATAAACCACTTATCCTTTCTGAATACTAGATACCTTTCAGATATAAGATTAAGCGGTTTTTCTGCTATTGTAAAATTCTCGCTAAGGATGGAAAGAGGTCTATCCAGACCAAAGATTTTTGCATCATAAGAGTTAGATGCAAGTTTATAAAAGGTCTTACCAAGTTCTTCATATTCTTCTACACTCAACCTATATCTAAAACCTACCCTTATAGGCAAATTCTGACGGACAAAAGATCTGGGCGTAACATACTCTGGGAATATACCCAAAATCCAGAGACATATATCACCTACCCTTTTATAAACAGGAAACCTCATATCTTCATCTAACATATCTGCTAGTCTTATCATATCAAACACATCTATATCGGAGAACTTTATCTTTCTAAGTCCTCCTCTACCTTTAACTACATAGTAGATAGTCTGACTCTCTGTCCTTGTAAATGATACAAGCATATTTATCAAATAATTAAGTATATCGTCTTCATTTATTAGTTCTCTTACCTTTTCTATATCGAATACTGGGATCTTGTGATACCTATCTCTCTCCATAGTATAAAATTCTCTATTTAAATCGAGCCTTGCCTTCATGAGAAGTATGGTAAAGAAGAGTTTAGGAGATATCCTTAGCATTATTTCGTCATCACTCATTACCCTAGCAAAGAGTCTAGGATCCTCTAGCATTCCCGTTAGTATCTCTTCGTCATCTCTTATCGTATCTATCTTATCTATTAAATCTGGAGATAATGTCTCTACCATAAAAATTAGATCGCTTTCAGATAGTCTTAGATATTCTTTCATAATCTTACCTCCAGACTGTTCTTAAATTTTCTTCTAGGATTAGCTCATCTGTCGAATACACCTTTCTCTTTCGACCCCCTATAGTAATTATGAGTGTACCATCGAGAGATATATCGCTTATAACACCTTCTATTATATCATTATAACTCCTAATTTTTACCCTTTCACCTATCATACTGCAAGCCTTCTTCCACTCTTTGATTAGTATCTCACTCCCACTTATAAATAAATCATAGTTTCTAGAGAATTCTTCCAGAATACTTCTCAAAAGCTCCATCTTATCTATCTCTTTTCCCAATATCTCCTTTAAAGATATAGCATTTGATAGATAGGTGGGAAATTTTACTGTGTTTACATTTATGCCAATACCTACTATTACAAAATCATCAAAACTTTCACCCAGTATACCACCAAGTTTTTTCCCTTTAAATGTAATATCATTAGGCCATTTTAGGCTTACAGGGACTGCCAAATATGAAATTATACCATTTCTAACTATTATACCAGCTAGGATAGTTACAAGTTGCTTCCTCCTTAAGGTCTCCCCATCGATTATTATCGAAAAAGACAAAGAAGTATCATCAGAGAACCAGACTCTATAGTCCTTCCCTCTTCCTGCCCATTGATTATTGGCTAAGACTACTATATTCCTTTCACCTAGCTTTGCCAGTTTAAATGCTACATCCATAGTTGAAGAAGCATTCTCTAAGATAATAACTCTTCTAAAAGGAGAGATATCTAAAGGGAGTTCAATCATACTGTAGGATGTTCATCTACTAAGGGTCTGTATAATCTGAAATATAGGCATATACATCGCTATTACTATAAAACCAACTATCCCACCAACAAAGACGATAAGAATAGGTTCTAGAAGAGAAGTAAGGGTTGTAATCATAGCATCAAGTTCTCCATCGTAGTATACACCAACTCTATTGAGCATCTCGTCTACTAAGCCGCTCTCTTCACCTACTGCCGTCATATATCCGAGCATAGGAGGAAATAGGTCACTTTTTATAAAAGTAGAGGATAGCTGTTCTCCCTCAGAGATCCTTCTCCTAGCATCTTCTATAGCATTCATATATGGAACTCTGTCAAGGGTTTCTCTTACCACATCAAGAGCAGTTATTATAGGTACACCGCCAGAGATAAGAATACTTAATGTATGACAAAGCCTAGAGAGAATCATCAATTTCTGTATCCTGCCTATTATTGGAATCTTAAGTATAAGTTTATCCCAAAGCTCTTTTCCTTTTGGTTTAGAGGTGATCAACCTAAATAAAAGGTATAGAACTAAGATTATTGAAAAGATTACATACCAATAATTCCTAAGCGTACTACTTGCCCCCATTACTATCCTAGTAGGAAGAGGGATTGGAGCCTCAAAGGATAACAAAAGATTCAAAAACGTAGGGAGCACATAAGTAAGCAAAAATATTACCATAATTACAGCTAATACTACAATAGCTATAGGATATGCTGCTGCGCTCTTTATCTTTCTAGTTATCTCTTCGTTTTTTTCGTAATATGTAGCAAGTCTATCAAACATTACATCAAGTATTCCACCAGTCTCTCCAACCCTAATTAGGCTTATATATAATCTAGGGAATATATCTCTATGTTTAGCTAATGCCTGAGATAACGCTGTGCCAGACTCTACCTCTCTCCTTATATCTTCTAGAGCTAGCTTTAACTTGGGATTTCTAGTCTCTTGTAAAAGGATTCCTAACGCCCTAACTAGTGCAACCCCTGCTCTTATCATAGTAGCAAACTGCCTGGTAAATACCACTAAATCTCTAAGAGAGATCCTCTGTAGGTTTATTAAAAATCTATTTATATCAAAATAAGACTTCTTCTCCCTAAGAGATACCACTACGAGATTTTGTTCTTGTAATCTTCTTATAACGGTATTCTCATCTTCGGCAATAATAACTCCATCTTTCCATTGTCCTGTCCTTTTCTCTCTGGCCCTATATACAAATTCTCTCATATCCTGACTGTTCCCCCTATGACTCTCTGTATCTCTTCTCTGTTTGTAACATTATATAGTAAGTCATCTAGTGTTATTTCTCCACTCTTGTATAAGGCAAGTAGAGATTGGTCCATACTTATCATGCCAAATTGACTTCCAGTTTGGATAAGATTAGGTATCATATGAACCTTTCCTTCTCTTATAAGGTTCCTTACCGCAGGCGTTGCTACAAGAATCTCTACGGCTACTACTCTTCCTCTAAGCATCCCATCACTTAAAGTCCTTTCTTTCTTCCGAGGTAGGAGCCTTTGAGATATTATAGCCTCAATAGTATTACTCAATTGCAATTTTATCTGCTCCTGCTGGTGAGGAGGAAAGACATCTATTATCCTTTCAACAGTCTGAGCTGCACTATTTGTATGCAGAGTCGCAAGGACTAAGTGCCCTGTTTCAGCAGCAGTTATAGCAGCTTGTATAGTCTCCAAGTCTCTCATCTCTCCTATAAGTATTACATCTGGGTCTTCTCTCAAGACAGCCCTAAGAGCATTGGCAAAAGAGAGCGTATCACTACCTACCTCTCTCTGATTTACTATACTTTTCTTATGTGTAAACATATACTCTATAGGGTCCTCTATCGTTACTATATGACAGTCACGAGTTTCATTTATCAAGTCTATCATAGAAGCGAGAGTTGTCGATTTACCACTTCCGGTTGGACCTGTAACTAGGATTAGCCCCTTTGGCTTTTTAGTTAGTTCAGCTAATATAGGGGGTAAACCAAGCTCATCGAGTTTAGGGATTCTATAAGGTATACTCCTTATAGCTAATCCTATAGATCCTCTCTGATAGAATATGTTTATTCTAAACCTCCCTACCCCCACTAATCCATAAGAAAAATCTAACTCTTTATTTTGTTCAAATTTTGATCTCTGTTCTGGACTCATCAAAGAGTATGCTAAGGCTTTCGTATCGTCTGGAGTAAGTCTTGGGAACTCCGTCCTAATAAGTCTTCCATAGATCCTTAAGATTGGGGGGACCCCAACAGTTAGATGGAGGTCAGATGCATTTCTCTCATATAAAAGCTTGAGCAATTCCTCTATATTCATAATCCTCCCGCATAAACCGTTCTTAATATCTCACTATAAGTAGTTATTCCATTCTTTACCTTTAACTTAGCATCCTCCCAGAGAGTTTTCATTCCCTTTTTGACCACAGTCTCCCTTATCATATTAGCAGGGATTTTGTCTACTATCATAGACCTTATCTCATCATCTATGATTAGTAATTCGAATATTCCTATCCTTCCTTTATAACCTGTATGTCTACAAGCCTCACAACCTTTACCTTCATATAGAATGTCATTCTCACCTAGCATCAATACTTTCATTTCTTCTTCGGTAGGTTGCTTAGGGACTTTACATCTTGAGCATATCCTTCTAGCTAACCTTTGGGCAAGAATACCAATAACTGAGGACGAGATTAAGAATGGCTCTATCCCCATATCCATTAACCTTGCTATAGCACCTGCAGAATCATTTGTATGGATTGTACTTAATACAAGGTGCCCTGTAAGAGCAGCCTGGACTGCTATTTCTGCAGTTTCTCTGTCTCTTATCTCACCAATCATAATTATGTCTGGGTCTTGTCTAAGAATACTTCTCAATCCACTGGCAAATGTAAGACCCACTTTAGTATTTACTTGAACCTGATTTATCCTTGGAAATTGGTATTCGACAGGGTCTTCCACAGTGATAATGTTCTTTTCCGGTGTATTTATCTTTGCTAATGCAGAATATAGAGTAGTTGTCTTCCCACTTCCTGTAGGACCCGTTACTAGTATCATGCCATAAGGTCTCTGTATAAGCCAATCGAATTTTTTCAGGACCTCTTCAGTAAATCCAAGTTTCTCAAGTCCAATAAGTGGAGCAGACCTATCTAAAAGTCTTAATACTATCTTTTCTCCATGAATCGTAGGAAGTGTCGAGACACGAAAATCTATTATCTTGCCTTGAGATGTTACTCTAAACCTACCATCCTGAGGAAGTCTTCTCTCTGCTATATCCATATTTGCTAAGATCTTTATCCTAGCTACTAGGGTAGGGAAGATCTTCTTTGGGGGAGACATCACATCGTATAGGACACCATCTACTCTAAACCTTACCTTTACATCACTCTCTGTTGGTTCTATATGTATATCGCTAGCACCTTCCTGAACTGCCTGTGTAATAGTAAGATTAACTAGCCTTACAACAGGGGCTTCATCTTCTAGCACCTCTACAGTGGTTTCCGTTTCTTCTTCCTCTGGAGCTATATTTAAAAGGGTTTCCTCTAAGCCTTTCTGGATAGTGTATATCTTGTCCAATGCTTGATTTATCTGTCCCTCTGATGCAATGACAGGTTCGACTTCTCTACCTGTTATTATCCTTACATCATCAAGGGCATATATATTTACAGGGTTTGACATTGCCACTACTATCTTATCTCCATTTAATTTTATAGGGATAAGTTTATAACGTCTACTTATATGTTCTGGAACAAGTTTGACAACTTCAGGATCAATAGATATATCTTCTAGATTCACATAAGGGACATTATAGATCTCTGAGAGAGCAGAATAGAGATCTTCTTCAGTGATTAATCCCATCTTTAAGAGTATCTCTCCCAACTTCTCCCCTGTTTTCCCTTGGATATCTAAAGCTTTCTTAAGAGTTTCTTCATTAATAAGTCCTTTCTCTATAAAGATATCACCAATTTTTTTCTTCTGACTCACCATAACCTGTTATCATCCCATTTTAACCTTGAGGTCTTATGCCTCTCAGCTTTTATAATAGAGGCGATTATCTCTCCCGTAAGCGATATCGATTCATTTACCACAGTATAATTATACCACTCCCACTCTCTAAGCTCTTCTTTTGCATTATTTAATCTCAGCTTAATATCATCTTCACTTTCAGTACCCCTCATACATAGTCTTTTCAAAAGTTCATCCATGGAAGGTGGCAGTATAAAGATAAACACACCATTAGGGAAGACTTTCTTTACCTGTCTTGCCCCCTGTGTATCTATCTCTAAGATAACATCTTCACGGTTTTTCAGTTTCTCTTCGATATATCTCCTCGGTGTACCGTAGAGATTACCGTGAACTCTAGCCCACTCCAAGAACTCTCCTCTTTCTATCATATGATTAAATTCTTCCTCACTGACGAAGAAGTATTCTTTACCATTGGTTTCATTTTTCCTTGGTGTCCTAGTAGTATAGGATATAGATAGATTTATATCTGGAACTATTTTAAGTACCTCACTTATTACTGTCCCTTTTCCTACACCAGAAGGACCAGAGACTATAAACAGTATCCCCTCTTTTTTCGAAATCATACCCTTTGAGTTATTCTCACTTTTTGTGATATTATATCAAAAAGTATTCTTTATATAAAGAGGTTGCTAATTTATGGACATCTTTGTCCTTGAAAAAGTAGTTAAAGAACTAAAAGAGATAGTTATAGGAACTACCATTAGAGATATATATAGTCTTCCTGATAACACGGTAGCTATAAGCCTTAGCAAAAAAGAAGGAATTATCCACCTTATACTTTCCGCATCTAGCCAGTTCCCTAGAGTCTATTTAGATAATGAACTATCACTTAAACCTATAAGGACTTCCTTTTCAAACACTCTAAATATGCATCTAGAAAGTAGTAAATTGGCTCTAATTGAGCAGGTTCCTTCTGAGAGGATAGTAGAATTTATCTTTGAGAAGATTACCCTGTGGAGAGAAATCGAAAAGAGAAGACTTATTGTAGAGATTATGGGGAAACATAGTAATATAATCCTTTGTAAGGAAGATACCATTATAGATGCGATAAAACGTATAGATCCTACAAAGAGTAGAGTTAGACAGGTCTTACCTGGACTCCCATACATATATCCACCACGCAAGGAGGTACCTCCTTTTAATCACCTAGAAGATTATGTAAGACCTCTAGAAATAACAGTTGAAGAATTTCTTATAAAAAATATTACAGGAATAACTCCCTTAACTATTGAAGAGATATGTACTAGAGCAAATTTAGACAAAAATAATAAAATGTCTTCTCTGAATTCTAAGGAATTGGACAAATTAAAAGATGCAATTAAATCTTTTAGGGCAAGCCTAGAAAAAATAAAACCAGTGGTGTACCTAGATGAAGATGGTAATCCTGAGAGTTATTATATATTCCCCCTAAGCTATAAAACAGATAATTATGAAGAGTATGAATTTGTTATATCTGCATGCGCAAGATACTATAGCTGGATTATACCCCATCTATTCCTAGAAAATAGGAAAAAAAGTATTATAAAGGAGATAATTACCGAGATTGAGGCTCTAAAAGAGAAAAAGGAAGAACTGTTAAGGGATTTTTCCAATCTTAAAGACTCAGAAAAATGGAAACTTTATGGTGATATGTTACTCACATACAGTTCACAGATCCCTGTTGGAGAAGACAGATTTATAATAGATTGGGAAGGTAAGAAGCTAGAGATTCCGCTAGACCCTAGTAAGACTCCAATAGAGAATGCTCAGGAGTATTATCAGAGGTATAAGAGAGAAAAAAGAGAAAAAGAAATTGTCCCTGAACTTATATTAGAAATAGATAAGAAGATAGAATCTCTTCAAGAGAGGATGAAAGAGATAGAGAGTACTTCTACTGTAGAAGAACTAGAGAACGAAAAGACAAAAAAAGAAGAGGATAACTCTCTTCCATATCTAGTCTATGACTTTAAGGGATATAAGATCTGGGTTGGTAAAAATGCTAGGTCAAATGAGTTAATCACATTTAAACTATCGTCCCCTTCGGATATCTGGTTTCATGCCAAAGGTTATAGTGGTTCTCATGTTATATTAAGAACAAATGGAAAGACACTAGAATATATACCAAACGAGGTTATCTTAGAATGTGCCCGTCTAGCGGCAGAACATAGTAAGGCAAGGAATGGGACAAAGGTCCCTGTAGATTATACATATAGAAGGAACGTCCGTAGTGCAGGGAAGAGAAGGGGAAGTGTCTTCTACACAAATTACAAAACTATAGTAGTATAACTCCTTTACTTTACAAAGATTTTGTGAGAAAATCTCTTATAGAGATAAATTCGGTGAGGTAATATTTATGGTAAAGCTAAATAGTGTTTTTGCATCTTTAATATTTGTCTTTTTGTCAGTTTTTTCTATATCTAATCCTGTCTTAGCTGATAAGGGTTCAGTTTCGCCCTGGCCTATAAGTATATCCCAAGACTCACAAAGGGCAATCATTATACATAACTTCAAAGAAGAAGTCTTGATATTAGGAACAGAACTAAGAGCAGATAGAGATACCTATGTACTAGAGTTTATACCCTTTCCTTCACAACCAGAGATCAGACTAGCTACTGGTGATCCTTTTAAGGAGATAGAAAGGCTAATAACTGAGGAAAAGGGGATTGAGATTATAGACCCGATGATATTTAAGGGTGGATCAGCTAAGACTATGTCAATTGAGATAAAACTGAGTGAAAAGATAGGGCTTCACGACGTTACCGTTATAAAAGTAAATGACATATCAGGATTTACTGATTGGGTAAAGAACTTTTTAAAAAAGAAGGGAATAGATAATATATTAAGCGACTTGGATAGTTTCTATAGAAATGCAGAGGACTATGTAAATAGAGGTATTAACTATTTTGTCATCGATTATGTTACAGTCAAGACAGAGACAAGATTGGTAGAACCATTAGTCTATAGATTTAAGTCTGAAACAATCTACTATCCCTTAAAGGCATCAAATATAGTTGGTGGTGAAGGGATAATAGACTTGATATTTATCTGTCCAGGAAGTTTTCCTACAAGAAACTATTTTCCCCTAGACAAAGATAGAGGAGTAATCTTTGAGGTCAGTAATTCTAGTAGGATCTATATAGATGAGATAGAAAAGATCTATCCAGAAGCTAGAGACCTCTTCTCTAAGACGGAAAAACTCTATATACAGGTAATGCGGTACAGTGGGACGTATAACTTTCAAGTGGATTTTTTCTATGATCCAAATAAACTTGACCCTAGACCGTATATTTGGGAACAAGAATTCTTCTTAGGCTACATGTTAAAGCCCGCAGAAGAAGATTATAAGAAAAACTTATTCTACAGTTATCCATACCTCAGCGGTTTCGAGTATGAAGTATACAAAATAATCTTTACTTCTAAAAGTATTAAAGAAATCATTTCTGAGGAGGTAAATCTTGTCAATATCACCCTAAAAAAACAGTTAGACACAAGCCTAGCAGAAAAGTTTGGTAGAGCTATCATAGAGGACTTTAACATAAAAAACGAAAGGGAATACGAGATTAATAATTTATGGATTCCAGGATCCAAAGATAAACTTTCAGATAGGACTCAAATAATTACTCTAATAAGCAGAGATAGGGTAGACTTTTTAGATAAGGTATTCTATGTATCAAGAGTGGGATTTAATATGAATAAGACTAAAGCGCTAGTCTATTTAGAAGAGGTTACAGATGGAACGCAAAGGACTACTTACCTAGTATTACTTACAAGAAAAAATTGGCAAGATAAATGGAAAATTGCAGAAGTATATAAACTATAATAGGGGTCTTTCAAAAAACTAGTGTAAATTCCTATTGGTTTTCAAGATAAACAACTAACTCTGCCAGTATCAGATGCCAAACCTTTATTTCTATCGCTAGATATGCCCTTGAATAATATTTCATCTTTCGAAGATATTATCAGCTAAGTTCTACTAGTTCCCTTCCAGGAATTTACACAGATTATTACACCTTACTGTAAAGCATTGTCTATTCCAACTCTTCTGTATATAACTCCTAGATTTTTCTTATACTCTTCATCATTAAAACAGCTTTTCAGTTCGTCTTCTGTAAGGTATTTCCTTACCTCCCCATCCTCTAAAAGAATCTCATAAAAAGGTCTATTTAGGTTCCATGCCTTAAGCGCATTTCTCTGTACTATCTCATAAGCGGTATCTCTAGGTAATCCCTTATTCATAAGGGCTAAAAGTACCCTTTGAGAGTTATATAATCCTCCAGTAAGTCTTAGATTCCTCTCTATATTCTCTGGATATATCACTAAATCTTTTACTAATTGGGCAAATCTACGAAGGAGATAACTTGCCAAGATGGTCGAGTCTGGCATAATGATTCTTTCTACAGAAGAGTGACTTATGTCTCTCTCATGCCAAAGGGCAATATTTTCAAGAGAGGCAATAAGATTACTCCTTAAGACCCTAGCAAGACCACATATCTGTTCAGCTGTTATAGGATTCTTCTTATGCGGCATGGCACTTGAACCTCTCTGCCCTTTGCTAAAACCTTCCTCTACCTCTCTAACTTCTGTCCTAGCCATATGCCTTATCTCTGTAGCAAACCTTTCTAGAGAAGACCCTAATATAGCCAAGGTAGCTAAGAAAAATGCATATCTATCTCTCGATATGACTTGTGTAGAGGCAGTATCATTCTTAAGGCCTAACTTTTCACACACATAAGCCTCCACCTCTGGGGGAACTTCTGCATATGTTCCAACTGCCCCTGATATCTTTCCAACAGATATCTCTTCAATGGCAGAGATTAATCTTTTTTTATTACGTTCTAATTCTGCAATCCAACCCGCCAACTTAAATCCAAACGTAATTGGTTCTGCATGAACCCCATGTGTCCTACCTATCATTGTTAAATCCCGATATTTCTTCGCCTTTTCTCTTACTATCTCTATTGTATTCTCTAAATCCCTTAAAATAATATCTCCAGACTCTTTTAGTTGGAGGCTCAAAGTAGTATCCAAGAGATCAGATGAAGTAAGACCAAGGTGTAAGTATCTAGCATCTTGACCAATACTTTCACCTACCGCTTTAACAAAAGCAACCACATCATGCTTTGTCTCTTTTTCTATCTCCTTTACCTTTTCCACGCTCCCATAAGTAGCATTTTTCTTTATCCTTTCTAGTGCAGAAGAAGGAATTATTCCAAGCCTACTATAAGCCTCACATACTAAGAGCTCTATCTTTAACCAAAGGGAAAATTTATAGTCATCTTCCCATATCTTAGTAATCTCAGGAACAGTATATCTCTCAATCAATATTCCTCACTCCTTCACCTATATCTTTCCTATAGAACATATTTTCAAATCTAACCTTAGAGACACATTTATAAGCTTTACTCCTAGCAGTTTCTATAGTCTCGCCTAATCCTACTATATTTAAGACCCTCCCACCTGAAGTGTAAAATCTATCATTTATAAGTTTAGTCCCTGCATGAAATACAATACAATCAGAGATGTCCTCTAGGCCAAATATTTCTTTACCAGTTTCATAATGTCCAGGATAGCCTTTAGAGGCAAGTACAACACAACAAGAATATATAGGCTTCAACTTTATATCAACTCTAGGTAACTTAGATATAACCGTCTCGTAGAATATCTCTAACAGGTCATCCTCTATCAAAGGTATTATTGCCTGTGTCTCTGGGTCTCCAAGTCTAACATTATATTCCAGAACAAACGGGTCTTTATCAACTAACATAAGGCCAAAGTATATAATCCCCCTATAGTCAATCCCTTCTCTTTTTAAACCTTCAAGTGTCCTATCTATTATCCTCTCCTTAATCTTTTTTTCTATCTCTTCTGATATAGTTATAGGGGCGACACTACCCATCCCCCCAGTATTTGGTCCCATATTTCCATCATAGGCTCTCTTATAGTCTTGGGCAGAAGGTAAGAGTATATAGTCCCTACCATCAGTTATTATAAAACAAGAGACCTCTCTCCCAACCAAGATATCTTCCAATACTACCCTTTCTCCAGATCTGCCTAGGGTCTTCTCCACCATAAACTTATACAGTGTATCTCTAGCCGATTCCAAATCGCTAGGTATAACAACTCCTTTGCCTCCCGCTAATCCATCAGCCTTTATCGCTTTAAGACCATGACTTTCTACATATCTAACCGCATCTTCATAATTAGAAGCCACATAAAAGTCTGCAGTAGGAATACCATTCTTTTTCATAAAATTCTTGGCAAATACCTTACTCCCTTCAAGTTGAGCTCCCATAGAATCTGGTCCAAATACTGGGATATTGTATAATCGACACTTATCTACTATCCCTTCGACCAGTGGAGCCTCCGGACCAACAATAATAAAGTCTATTCCTATATCTTTAGAAATTTTTGGGATATCTTCAAGTCTACCTTCTATAATCTCCCCTTTCTTAGCCATACCTCCATTACCTGGGATACAGTAAAGCTCAGATAATAATCGACTCTGCCTCACCTTATATGCAATAGCATCTTCTCTTCCACCACTACCAACTACTAGTACTTTCATATCTCACACCAATTGTCTCCTATTTTTACATCTACTGTGATAGGTACCCTCATAGGGTACGCACTTTCCATAGTCTCTTTGACTATCTGTGCTACTTCTTCTGCCACTTCTTCTTTTACCTCTACAAGTAATTCATCATGAATCTGTAAAGTAATATCTGCTGGTAATCCTTTTCCTCTTAAAGTATTGTAAAGGTTAACCATAGCTAATTTTATCAGGTCTGCCGCACTCCCCTGTATAGGGGTATTTATGGCCAATCTCTCACCCAACTCTCTCTCCGTCTTATTACTACTCTTTATCTGAGGTATATACCTTCTCCTATTAAAGATAGTAGTAACATACCCCTTTTCTCTAGCAGATTCTTTTAGACTCTCTAGGAAATCTCTAACCACTTTGTAAGTATTGAAATAATTTTCTATATACTCTTTAGCCTCTCTCTTATGTATACCAAGCTCTTTAGCCAGTCCGTAATCACTCATACCATATATTATTCCAAAGTTTATTGTCTTTGCTAGTCTCCTAAGATTGGGGGTCACGTCTTCAGGCTTTACACCTAATATCTTGACTGCAGTCTGGGAGTGAATATCTATACCTTTTTCAAAGGCTTCTATAAGTAGGGGATCCCCACTTAAATGAGCAAGGATTCTGAGTTCTATCTGCGAATAATCTGCAGAGATAAGCTTATACCCTTTAGGTGCTATGAAAGCTCTTCTTATCTCCTTACCTATTTCGCTCCTAACTGGTATATTCTGTAGATTAGGGTCACTACTTGCCAACCTCCCTGTCGAAGTACTAGTCTGACTAAAGGTAGTATGTAACCTCCCTGTGTATGGATTTATAAGTCTTGGTAGAGCATCCACATAAGTAGATTTCAGTTTTGTAAGTTCTCTATATTCCAAAAGCTTCACACATATCTCACTTTCAGTAGCTAACTGGGTTAGAACCTCAGCATCGGTAGAGTATCCAGTTTTTGTTTTCTTAATAGGGGGAAGTTTCAACTTTTCAAAAAGTATATAGCCAAGCTGCTTAGGCGAATTTATATTAAAAACCTCTCCTGCAAGGTTATAAATCTCTTTTTCTATCTGAGATAGAGACACTTCTAGCACCTTAGACAATTCTCTAAGGTAATCCACATCTATCAGAACACCTTTAAGTTCCATACTGGCAAGGACTTTGGTAAGAGGAAGTTCTATTCGATGGTATAACTCAACCATTTCACTCTTATCTACTTCTTCTTTCAACAAATTTCCCAGTTTATAAATAGCATACTCCTGTGGTAATCTCTCGTTTATATATCTATCTATAAGCTTATTTAGAGTTACTTCTTGGGATGGGTCTAGTAGATATCCTAATATGGATATATCAAGTATATTTGAAGTTTCTATCTTATCTAATTCTATCGTCTTCCACACAGACTTCATATCATATACTGCGATACACTTATCTGTAGATATAAGATTCGATACAAAGTCTGTAATAGCATTTACACTTCCTTCAACTCTATATATCTTCTCATCTAGAGAGATAGATAAACTTTTAATCTTAGGCGGATAAATAGAAAAGTCGATTTCTGGGCATAATGCTAAATAATTTACATCTTTTACAACTTCACTAATATCCTCTACTTTTTTCCTCTCTGTATGAATTTCTATATTAGAACTCTCTTGTGCCTCTAGAGAAAATCTCTTCAGTATAGACTTCATACCCAATTCTAGAGCTATCTCCTTAATCTCTTCTATATTAGGAGGTTTAGTAGCGATATCTTCTAAATTAATCTCCACAGGGATATCTCTCTTTAGCGTTGCTAAGAAGAGATTTTCTCTAATCTCTTCTTCCTTTCCCTCAAGTTTAGACCTCAGTCGTGGAGGAAGATTTTGAATACTGGACAAGAGTTCTTCTAAGGTATTTATATTTTTTAATATCTCAACCGCACTACTTTTACCTATACCTTCAATCCCCTTTATGTTATCAGAAGAATCTCCTGCTAGCGCCTTAAAGATTGGTATCTTATGCGGTGGAACTCCAAACTTCTCCTCAACCGCCTTGATATCAAAGATTTCTACCTCTGTTATTCCTTTTCTTGGGACAATAACTTTTACGTTTTCATCCACAAGAGATAAGAGGTCATAATCTCCAGATATAACAGAGATATCTAAGCTATTCTTAAATCTATCTACAAGAGTTGCTATAACATCATCGGCTTCATATCCTGGACATTCTAATATAGCAATTGATAAAGCCTTCAATAGTCTCTTTATATAAGGTATCTGCACACTCATCTCATCAGGCATAGCCTGACGATGCGCCTTATACTCTTTATATGTCTCATGTCTAAAAGAGGGTAAAGGGGTATCAAAGGCCACTACAATATAATCTGGTTCTATCTCGTCTAAGATCTTAAAGATAATATTAGCAAAACCATATATAGCTTGTGTTGGAAATCCTTTAGGGCTAGAAAGTCTTGGTAGTGCAAAATAGCATCTATAAGCTATTCCGCTGCCATCTACTAATACAAGCTTTTCTATTGACATCACCTTCTCTCTATTTTAAAATTATACTAAAGAGCCGAAGTGGCGGAATAGGCAGACGCGCTTGACTCAAAATCAAGTGGAGCTTGGGCTCCGTGCCGGTTCAACTCCGGCCTTCGGCACCATTTCTTCTTCAAAGACTCCAATTCTCCTAACTTTCTGGTATCTTTCTTCTAGTAAGGTTTCTATATCTTTATTACATATTACTTCTAAATTTCTCTCTATACTTTCCTCTACTAATCTTATTGTTGCCGCTATATCAGTATGTGCACCTCCTGGAGGCTCAGGGATTATTTCATCTATTATATTAAATTTAAGTAAGTCTTGAGCAGTAAGTTTTAAAGCAGAAGCTGCCTTTTCTGCCTGCTTAGAATCTTTCCATATAATAGCAGCACACCCTTCAGGGGATATTACAGAGTATATAGAATTCTCCAACATAAGAACTCTATCCCCTACACCTATACCCAATGCTCCTCCACTCCCACCTTCTCCTATAACTACTACCAATATCGGTGTCTTTATATCAAAGGCTTCAAGTATGTTTCTACCTATAGCCTCTGCCTGTCCTCTCTCTTCTGCCCCTATACCAGGATATGCACCTGGGGTATCAATAAAAGAGATTACAGGCAGATGCCATCTCTCTGCCAGTCTCATAAGTCTTAAAGCCTTTCTGTAACCTTCTGGGTGCGGCATACCAAAATTTCTAGATACATTCTCTTTTATGTTCTTACCTTTATTATGCCCTATAACTACCACCCCTCTATTTTTAAATATCCCTATACCCCCAATAAGTGCCGGATCATCCCCATATAATCTATCACCATGAAGTTCAACAAAATCCTCAAATAGATTCTCTATATAATCTATAGTTAGAGGTCTCTGAGGATGTCTAGATAGTTGAACTTTTTCCCAAGGTGTTAATTCCCTTATTTCTTCTTCCATATCCTTATTATTCTCCCTATAGTTGATTTCAGTTTATTTCTTTCTACTATCATATCTACCATACCATGTTGGAAGACAAACTCAGAACTCTGAAATCCTTCCGGTAATTTTTGTTTTATAGTCTGTTCTATAACTCTTGGACCAGCAAAGCCTATCAATGCTCCTGGTTCTGCTATTATCACATCTCCTTGTGAGGCAAAGCTTGCCATTACACCAGCCGTAGATGGATCTGCCAAAACCGATATAAATAATCCACCACTTTTTCTATATCTATTTAAAGCAGCATTGGTCTTTGCCATCTGCATAAGAGACAACATCCCCTCATACATCCTAGCTCCACCGGTTGCAGTAACTATAACAACTGGTAGATCTTCTTTTGCTCCATATTCAAATAGGCGAGTAACCTTCTCTCCAACAACCGAAGCCATACTTCCACCTATAAATCCAAAATCAAATGCCCCCAGAAAACTTTCAAACCCTTCAATCCTTCCTCTTCCTGTAACTATAGCCTCATTTAACCCTGTTTTCTCTTTGTCCTCTCTTAACTTCTCTAGATATATTCCATCATCAAATTGTAAGGGATCTACACTTTCCAAGTTCCCATCTAACTCATAAAATTCATTATTATCAACAAGCTGATATATCCTTTCCCAGGCGCCTAATTTAAAATGATATCCACACTTACCACAGACCTTCAGGTTCCTCTCTAGTTCCTTATTGTAAAGTATCTCAAGACATTTAGGACATCTAGTCCACAGCCCTTCAGGTATCTCTCTCTTTTCAGGTTTTAGGACTGCGTATTTAGGTTTTTTAGAAAACCAATCAGAAATATGCATTATCTATCTCCTCTACTTTCTTTCTGATTTCTTCTAGCAATATCATTAAAAATGACTCATCTTCACCTTCTAATGTAATTCTTAGATAATCTTCTGTACCAGAAGGTCTTATAACTACTCTACCCTTACCTGCCATAGTACATTTTAACTTATCTATTAAGAGCTTCATCTGCTCATTTTCCATTATTCCAAATTTATCCTTTACCCTTATATTTTCAGAAATCTGAGGATAACGTACCATAATATCCTTAAAAGAAGACAAAGGTCTGTCTAACTCCTTTAGGAATTTAAGCACCATAAGTGAAGTAAACATACCATCGCCAGTAGTAACACCAGGAAGATATATTATGTGTCCTGAAGGTTCCCCTCCAATTACAGCATTATTGTTAAACATCTCTTCTAGCACATACCTATCACCAACCTGAGATCTAAGTAGTCTAATTCCATACTGTGACAATGCCTTCTCTAAACCAATGTTACTTAGAATTGTCCCTACGACTATGTTATTTTTCAAAAGTCCTTTCCTTGAAAGCTCTATGCCTAATATAGCAAGAATATAATCTCCATCTAGGATGTTTCCCTCCTCATCGACTAGAATAACCCTATCAGAATCTCCATCAAAGGAGATACCAATACTTCCTGAACATTCTTTGACCCTTTCTCTAACCACTTCGGGATGAGTAGAACCACAATTTACATTTATCTTCTCTCCTATAGGCTCATCATTTATACTTATCACTTCTGCACCAAGAGCCCGATAGACATATGGAGCAATTCTATAAGACGCACCATAAGCACAATCCAAAACAACTCTCAGTCCATTTAATTTTATGCCTGCCTGGTTTATCAAATACTTGGCATAAAATTCATCCGCGTCATTTAATACTTTAACCC
>JBMFMV010000007.1:0-42584 GCA_049970495.1 bacterium | reverse complement strand
GGATACGAAATCGGCTATCAAAAGGGTTACGAAGAAGGAATAAGATATTTTGCAAAGGAAGTAGAAAATATAAAAAAATTAGGAGAAGAGATCTTAACCGAAAGGCATAGACTGTTTGAGGAATATAAGTATGAAATAGCACAAATGGCGCTTGAAATTGCTGAAAAACTCACCTTTACAGAGTTATTATTAAATCCAGAAATCATCTTGAATATTATAGCAAATGCTATTTCTCTAATGAAAGAGAAAGAATCCATTAGAATAATAATTAATCCAAAATTGTTTGGGCTGATAAATGATAAAAGTCTATCAATTTTAGGGGTAAGTAAGGTTGAGTTGGCAAGTGACGAAAAACTAGATGAAGGCGACATAGTAGTTATATCTCCCGGGGAACAGGTAGAGCTTAGGTTAAAGGAGCGATTTAGGGAGATAGAGGAGAGTTTTAGAAGTGTCTTCATCAATTTGTCTAGACCTTAGTATCTATAGAGAAAAGATTGCTAGTATAAAACCTTTTAAGCTTATAGGTTTTATAGACACGGTAACTGGGCTTACTGTAGAGTCTATAGGGCCTACTGCCTCTGTAGGAGAGGTATGTAGGGTGTATTCTTCAAGTAGCGAAGAAGAGTTTCTTGTAGAGGTTGTTGGCTTTAAAGGGAATAAACTTATTTTAATGCCTGTGGGGAAAATAAATGGAATAAAGCCAGGGATGAAGGTTACCCCCTTAGGGAAACCTCTCTCTGTTAAAATAAATCCTGATATACTAGGAAGAGTCCTAGATGCACTTGGATCTCCAATTGATGGCGGAGATCCAATCACAGAGGGAGTAGAGTACCCTTTAGATAATGTACCTCCTCATCCTCTCAAAAGGGCTAGAATAAATGAGATTTTATCTGTAGGCGTAAAGGCAATAGACGGACTGCTAACATGTGGGAAGGGGCAACGTATAGGGATATTTGCTGGAAGTGGAGTGGGAAAGAGTACACTCCTTGGTATGATAGCAAGACACAGCAAAGCAGATGTAAGTGTCATAGCTCTTATTGGAGAACGAGGTAGGGAGGTAAGAGATTTTATAGAAAAGTCTTTAGGGGACGAAGGTTTAAAAAAATCAGTGGTAGTTGTAGCCACTTCTGACCAACCACCTCTATTGAGACTTAAAGCAGCATTTACTGCTACTGCTATAGCAGAGTATTTTAGAGATATGGGAAAAGATGTCATATTATTAATGGATTCTGTTACTAGATTTGCCATGGCACAGAGAGAAATTGGATTAGCTAGCGGAGAACCTCCAACAACAAAGGGCTATACTCCCAGCGTCTTTGCTCTTCTCCCAACATTATTAGAGAGGGCAGGGAATAGTGATAAAGGTAGTATTACTGGATTTTATACTGTGCTTGTAGAGGCGGATGATATGAATGAGCCGATTGCAGATTCGGTAAGGGCTATTCTTGATGGGCACATTGTTTTATCAAGAAGTATAGCTATGGAGAATAGATACCCCCCCATTGATGTACTAGCAAGCGTAAGTAGAGTAATGCCAGATATAGTCTCAAAAGAACATATGAAAATTGCAAATAAGATAAGAGAAATAATAAATGTATATATGCAGGCAAAGGACCTAATCCAAATTGGAGCATATGTGAATGGGACTGACCCAAGAGTAGATTCTGCTAAAGAACTGATACCTAAAATTTACTCTTTTCTCTCTCAAGAGATAGAAGAAAAAATTACCCTTGAGGATACATTAAGACTTATGATGGAGATAGTCGGAAGTTATGGCTACTAATTTCAAGTTTAGGTTTGAAAAGATATTGGATTGGTATGAAAAAAAGCAAGAAGAGGCTAAGAGGAAGCTTGCAGAGCTTAGGATTAGATATATGGAAGAAGAGAACAAGTTAAAGCTTATAAAAGAAGAGAAGGAATATGCAGAAAGGAAATTTTTAGAAAATAAAGATGACATTAGTTTTGGGGTAGTTATAAGATACTATTTAGAGAGAAAGCGGGAGGAAATAGATATACAGAAGAATAAGTTAAGAGAGTTGGATGAAATGATAACACAACAGAGGGAGATATTATTATATTGGGATATAAAGAAGAAATCTATGGAAAAACTAAAAGAGAAGGACCTTATGCTATATCAGTTGAAATTAAAGCAGCTAGAGAATATAATATTAGATGAAAACGGAACGATTAGGTATTTAAGAAGGTATGAAAATATTTAGTTTGATTTTAATACTATTACTCTTCATAATAATTGCAGGAGGTTTTCTATATTTTTTACCAACAACTAGGAACTTAGTAATTAATACATTGAGTAATGTGCCAATAGTTTCAAATTACGTACGACCAAAACAAAAGGTAGACCAGATTGATCTGCTTAAAAGCCGTATTAAAGAGTTGGAAAATCAGGTAGCGCTGTTGGAAAATAAACTTAAAGGAGCCAATAGTGAGCTAGATATGGCAAGGTTACAATTAAATCAGAAGAATAAATTGATCTATAGTCTAAAGGCAGAATTAAATCTAGTAAAGAGTAAGTTAGATAAAAAAGAGCAGAACGTTAAAAAGTTAGTGAGTCTAGTGGAAAACATGGAGGCTAAGTCTGCTGCAAGGATTATTGAAGGGATAGAAGAAGATAGAGCAGTAGAGATATTATCTTTACTAAATAAAGAGAAGGCTGGTGAAATATTTCAATATCTGAGTCCAGCTAAGGCTGTAAATTTATCCAATAAGCTTGGATGGGGAGGATAGGTACTTGAATCTAATAAATTCTCTAATAGAAAGGCTACAGAATAAAGTAAAGATTAGTCAAGAATTAGAGTCTGTGCAGTGTAGAAGTAATAAAGGATTAGATTTTTTAAAAATACTTTTTACAGAATTAAATTTATCTTTAGAAGAGAGAAGAACTAAAGATAAGACAAAAGGAGTATCAGAACCTACTATTTATCAAGTTATATTCATAAATTCACAACCTCCTTACCAGGTTACATTTTCGATAGATACTTTAGATGAAGTAATGAAGGAAGAAATTATAGAGCTATTGAAAAACCAAAATATACCTGAACAATTCTTTACTATATACTCTAAAATGAAACCAGGCGATGAAGTAATCTTTAAGGTCAATAATAAAGAGATAGCTATAAAAAAGGTATCACAAACGCAGGTGCTTATTTCGGAAGTTAGTAAAGACTTAGGGCCTAAATTAACCAAAGAGCTATTTGGTGCTTCCAAGTTAGAAAGCAAATTTACTTCTAGACTAACTAATGAAACTAGTGAGAGGATAACCACTAGTGAACTCCCTAGACTAACTAATGAAACTAGTGAGAGGATAACCACTAGTGAACTCCCTAGACTAACTAATGAAGCTAGTGAACAACTTAAGCTTAATAACATTGAAGAGTTAAAAATTTCTAGATCAAATAAGGTAGAAAACTCTGAAATAGGAGGAGTTTATAATTCAGAGGATAAAGGCCCCCTATCTAAAAGGGTAAATAGAACTAGTAAAGTCTTAGAAGATAATAATTTTAATTATATGAACCTAAAGACAGATAGGAAGTTACTCATTAACCGTATACCACTGGAACAAGAGACCAATTTTGTAGAAAAGCTTACAAGATTGGTTTCAGAGAGAATCTCTGGCGACAGTAAGACAGGGGAAGCAATTTTGAAGTTACATCCTGGGATTTCAGAGGAGGTGAGGGCAAGAATATTTCTAGAGGAGGATAAAGTAAATATTAGATTAGTAGTTTCAAGTGAAAGACTGAGAGATCTCATAGAGAGTGATATAGATAGTCTCAGGAGAAGTTTACTAGAAAAGGGTCTTGAATTGGGGAGTATTAGTGTCTATATAATGGATGAGGCAGGGAATTTTTCTTATAGAAGGAATAGACATGTCAAAATTACCACTCTATATTCCTATAAAGAAGAAAAGAGCATAGAAATGGTTGAAATGAGAAGTATAGGTAATTTAATTGATCTTACAGTATAGGAGGTGATATAAATTGGAAATTCCACTTATTAGGACTCTAACCAGGATGGTAGAGAAAAGTTATAGTGATGGTTCAGAAGCAACAGCAAGAATCACTAACAGTAAGAGTATTTCTAGGGGCGCTCCATCTAACATTATAAATAGGGACGAGTTTCTAATTCTTCTCCTTGCTCAGTTAAAAAATCAAGACCCCATTAACTCTATAAATACAGAAGAATTTACTTCCCAGCTAGTTCAATTCTCAACTCTAGACACAATTCTACAGCAGTCAGAGAGTATAGACCAGGTATTAAACAAAGTACTAAGGATAGAGGCATTGGGATTCTTAGGTAAGAAAGTAAGTATAGGTAATAAGGTTGGAGTAGTAACAAAAATTACATTTGAAAATGGTGTTCCCAAACTTTGGATAAACGGCGAGTCTTATGATGTTTCTTTAGTTACAGGGGTGATTACAGATGGTTAAGCGAATAGAACACATTACACCGCAAACTGCAAACCAGATAAAGAAGGAGTCTACTAGTAATATTGGAATAAGCTTTAGAGAGGTACTAGAATCTAAGTTAAAATTTGGACAAATTAATCTCTCTAGACATGCTCAGGAAAGGATACTACTCAGGGGTATAGAGATAGGTGAGAAAGAGGTAGATGGAATAAATAAGGCTATCGAATTAGCAAGTTCAAAAGGAGTAAAGGATTCACTAGTCATTGTAAATGGAAAGGCATTTGTTATAAATATCCCTACTAGAACTATTGTAACTGCTATCGAGGAGGATAACTTGAAGAATAGAATATTTACTAATATAGATGGAGCGGTAATATTATAAAACTCGGGGCTGGACCTCTAAGAGGGGGCCCCTTAAAAAGGAGGATTACTGAATTATGATGCGTTCATTGTTTGCAGGAGTATCTGGTTTAAGGAATCATCAGATAAGGATGGATGTTATAGCTAATAATATAGCCAACGTAAATACTACTGGTTACAAGATGGCTAGGGTTACATTTCAAGATCTTTTCTATCAAACCTTAAGGGGAGCTTCTGCGCCTCAGGATGGTATTGGAGGAACAGATCCAATACAGGTTGGGTTGGGGATGATTATAGGAGGCATTAATACGATACATACCCCTGGCAACTTCCAATACACAGGAAACCCTACCGACTTTGCCATTCAAGGAGATGGCTTCTTTATAGTTACTGATGGCAACAAGAAATATTTTACAAGAGATGGATCATTTAGTATAGGACTAGATGGGAGTTTAGTAAGTCCAAGCACAGGTTATAAAGTCCTTGGATGGAAGGCTAATACTAATGGGGTAGTTGATACTAGTATGCCTGTAGAACCCCTAGTTATTCCTAAGGGGCAACAGATGATGGCAAGGGCAACCTCAAATGTAAAAGTTGTTGGAAACCTAGATGCTCAAAGTGCGTTAACCACAACTTTCAGTGCACCTACAACTATATATGACTCTCTAGGGGTCTCTCATACACTAAGATTTACTTTTGAGAAGACTAATACAAACGAGTGGACGGTAACTGCTTATATAGATGGAAATGACGTAAGTGGATGGAGTAATACTATAGTATTTAATAGTGACGGAACCTACAATGCTTCTAGTTCTACTATAAGCCCTCTTGTTATACCTGCAAGTCTCTTTAATCCTGGTGCGGCAGAACTTAACATCACCCCAGATTTTTCCAATATAACTCAACTTGGTGGAAATACAAGTATAAGCGTCTCTTATCAGGATGGTTATCCGATGGGATCCCTTATAGACTTTACTGTAAGTAATAATGGAGTTATAACTGGTATTTACTCTAATGGGCTAAATCAAGTATTAGGACAAATAGCATTAGCGAATTTTGGTAATCCAGGAGGATTGACTAGAGTCGGTTCCAACCTCTTTGAGGTATCTGTTAATTCGGGCGAACCTTTAATAGGTTCTCCTGGAAGTGGAGGAAGAGGAAGTCTGTATGTTGGGGCATTAGAGATGTCCAATGTGGACTTAGCCAGCGAATTTACCAATATGATAATTACTCAAAGAGGGTTTCAAGCTAACTCTAGGATAATTACTACCTCTGATGAGATGCTACAGGAACTAGTAAATCTTAAGAGATGATACAAGTTACTCGCCTTAACAATACTAAAATTATTATAAATGCGGACCTTATAGAGATTATAGAAGCTACTCCTGACACTACAATTACGCTCACTACAGGTAAGAGGTTTGTAGTTAAAGAACCTATAGAAGAAATTATAAAAAGGATTATTGCTTATAAGAGAGCTGTGTATAGAGCTTTAGAAGAATACTAGGAGGTATAATATAAGAGGTGGATATAGCGACCTTTTTAGGTATCGTAGGGGGTATATTGTTTGTCATATTTGGAATAACACAGGGGGGTAGTATTTCTACTTTTATTGATCCCCCTTCTATGCTTATTACATTCGGGGGAGCTATAATGGCTACTGTAACTAGCTTTAGATTAGATCAGATTCTTGCCAGTATTCAAGTACTGAAAGTAGCTTTCTTTAGTAAGACACCAGATTATGAGGGGACTATTAAGACATTAGTTGCTTTGGCAGAAAGAGCTAGGAGAGAAGGGCTTTTATCCCTAGATGAAGAGATAAGTAGTTTAGACGATGATTTTCTAAAAAGAGGTATTCAACTTGTAGTAGATGGGGTAGATCCAGAGTTAATAAGAAATATTCTAGAGACAGAACTCTCCTTTATCGAAGAAAGGCATAAAGTAGGTATAGGAATCTTTGAAACTTTAGCTGGTTTAGGTCCATCATTTGGGTTATTAGGAACAGTGATAGGGCTTATAAGAATGTTGAAGCAATTAAACGATCCTTCAACTATTGGTCCGTCTATGGCATTAGCTTTAATAACTACATTCTATGGGGCGTTTCTTGCCTATGTTATAGCTGCACCTATAGCCAATAAATTAAAATTAAAGAGTTCAGATGAATCACTATTAAGAGCTATAGAAATAGAGGGTATCCTTTCTATACAGGCAGGAGAAAATCCAAGGATATTAGAACAAAAACTTCATGTATTCTTATCTCCTAAGGTAAGAAAGAAAGTACAGCAGGAAAGAGAGGTAGAAGAGATTTATGGCGTTAAAGAAAAAACCTGAAAATCCGCCTCCTGGGGCTCCACTATGGATGACTTCTTATGGAGATATGGTAACTCAGATATTAATATTCTTTGTTATGCTATTTACCTTTTCTAGCATAGATGCAGCTAGATTTAGAGAGTTAGCAATTTCACTTCAGTCTGCTTTTAAAGGTGGAACTGGTATTTTATCAGGTGGGCAGAGTATTACTGTAGAGACATTAGGTCCTACTAGGGCTAATTTAGTGCAACTTGCGGAGGCAATGCACCAGATAATGAATATAGTAGAATCTTCAGGTTTAAAAGGAGCAGTTGAGACAAATATAAATGAAAGAGGTCTAGTTATAAGTATAAAGGATTCAACTTTTTTTGATCTAGGAAAAGCAGAACTAAAACCGAGATCTAAACAGATACTAGACAATATAGGAAAGGCACTAAAAGAACTTCCAAATCAGATAAGAATAGAGGGGCATACAGATAATCTTCCGATAAATACTCCACAATTCCCTTCTAATTGGGAACTTTCTACCGCTCGTGCCACAACAGTACTAAGATACTTAGTTGAACATGTAGGGTTGTCCCCTGAAAAGATGTCGGCTGTAGGTTATGGTGAATATAGACCACTATTCCCTAACGATACAGAAGAACATAGAGCTAGAAATAGAAGGGTAGATATTGTTGTTCTTTTAGAAGAAGCATCTAAGGGAGAACCTCCAATAATGATTAAGGAAGAGGTAAATGGCAAATGAAAAAGATAGTAATTATAATAGCTATTATTGCATTAGTCTTAATAGGAGGAATAATCTTAGCATTAAAATTTGTAACTGGTTCTAATAATTCAAAACAGCAGGAAAAACCTGTAATAGTCTCATTAAAAAAAGAAATACTTACGAATCTAGCTAATGAAGGTAATATATTTCATTACATTAAGGTCTCTGTTTCTTTAGAGGTGATTAATAGTAGCGCTGCTAAAATAGTAGAGACAGAGATGCCTAGAATAAGAGATGAGATAATATTAGTATTTAATGGGGCTAAGGTTAATGAATTATCTACCCCAGCTGGTATTGAGCGAGTAAAAGAAAGGATTATTCAGAGACTTAACTCATTACTAAATACCAAAATAGTTAGAAAAGTATTATTTACCGATATGGTGGTACAGTAGGTGATAGTATGCCAGAGATACTTTCTCAAGAAGAGATAGATACTCTGTTATCTGCCCTTACCTCAGGGCAATTAAAAGTAGAAGAGGTAGGAGAAGAACGTAAAGAGCGTAAGATAAAACCATATGATTTTAGAAGACCAAGCAAATTTTCTAAAGACCAGCTGCGTACTTTGGAGATGCTCCATGAAAGTTTTTCTAGGTCTCTATCTCTTTATCTTTCAAGCAGGCTAAGAACTGTAACACACTGTAATATAGCAAGTGTAGATCAGCTTCCATACGGGGAATACATTCAAAGTGTACCCATCCCGTCATTTATAGTCGTCTATAGTATGGAATCACTAAATGGAACTGCGCTATTAGAAATAAGTAATAATATTGTATTTAGTATGGTAGATAGGCTGTTAGGTGGTCCGGGGAGAGGGCTTAAGAAAAATAGAGAACTTACCGATATAGAAATGAGCATTATGGAAGATATAGTGGATAGGACTTTAGAATTATTAGGAGAGGCTTGGAGCTCAATAATAAAGACCTCCCCAATAAGGTCTGGGATAGAGACAAATCCACAATTTATACAACAGATTGTTCCACCCTCGTCAGTTGTAGCTCTTATCTCCTTTTCTATCCAGATAGGGGATAGTGCTAGTGGTTTGATGAACCTTTGTATACCAAGTGACATGTTAGAAGCGATATTACCAAAATTAAGCGCTAGACAGTGGTTTTCTAGGAGAGGTTCTAGACAGGAAGAAATTATACAGAGACTTAAAGAAAAATTAGAAAATATTGAGATACCGATAGTGGTGGAACTTGGAACAGCAGAGATCAAATTTGAGGACCTTCTTAACCTAAAGGTAGGGGATATGATAAAATTAGATACACTTGTAATGGATCCCTTAACAGTAAAAGTTGGAAATCAGCCAAAGTATTTAGGTAGACCTGGAAGAATTAATAAAAAGATAGGCATAAAAATCTTAAGCAATATAGTAAGGAGTGGATAGATGAGGACAATAAAGAGTATTGAAGATATATGGCTATCTGCTATGAAGTCATCGATTACTACTTTATCCGCATTGGTAGGTAAAAATATCCTTGTCACAAATATAGAGAGAAAAAATATAGAGAAGATTGGCATGGAAATTTTAGGGAAGACTTACATTGTTGTAAGTAGCGCTATACATGACATAAGTAAGTTATTCTTTTTAGTGGAGGATCATGATGCCTTAGCTATAGCGACCTTTATGATGGGTGAAGAGAATATAATATCAGAATTTAATGATATCTCATTAAGTGCTATCTCTGAAGCTTTCAGTCAAATGATTAGTGCTATGGCTCTCTCTTTATCTGAGGTTATCGGAAGGAAACTACAGATAGAGCCTCCTCAAGTCTATCGGTTAGATGATAATGCAAGAGAGATGATATTCAAAGAAGGTTTTATTGGCTTTAAGTATGGGCTTAACATAGATAGTAGTAATAGTAGTATATATCAGATAGTAGAGAAGGCTTCGGAGGAAAAATTAATGCCCAAGAATTCTATAGAAATGACAATTAATAGGGATGAAAAAGTTGTTAATGAGAGTAAAGTTATATCGGCAGAGGATGCACCATCCGTACAATCAGTCACCTTTCAACCATTAAGTTCATCGCAAGAGAGTGTAGAAAAAGTTAGTAACTTAGATTTATTAAAAGATGTTCCTATTCAGATTTCTGTTGAGTTAGGCAGGACTAAGATGTTAATAAAGGATCTATTGGCATTATCCTCGGGGTCTATAATAGAATTAGATAAACTTGCCGGAGAACCGGTAGATATACTTGTAAATGGAAAGCTTATAGCTAAGGGAGAAGTAGTTGTAATTGATGAAAATTTTGGTGTTCGTATTATAGAAATAATCAGTCCTGAAAAGAGATTGGAGGAGGAATAAATGGGCAAAAAGATTCTAATTGTTGATGATGCCGCTTTTATGCGTATGATGTTAAAAAACATACTGTCTCAAAATGGATATGAAATAATTGGTGAGGCATCTAATGGACTTGAAGCAGTAAACTTGTATAAGGAACTTAAACCAGACCTAGTAACTATGGACATTACAATGCCAGAAATGGATGGAATCACTGCAGTAAAAGAGATAAAAAAGATTGACCCTGAAGCAAGAATTATTATGTGTAGTGCTATGGGACAACAGGCAATGGTGATAGAGTCTATTCAGGCTGGGGCTAAAGATTTTGTAGTAAAGCCTTTTCAACCTGATAGGGTTTTAGAAGCGGTAAGGAAAGTCTTAGGCTGATGTTAGATGTTAAGATTTTTATTAGCATTTACAGTAGTCTTAGGGCTTTTAATTACTGTATGGTGGATTATAAAAAACAAAAAGATTCCTTGGATAAGGCTCCCTTCGAAAGAGCTAAGACATGTAGAAGGGCTTTATCTGGGAACAAATACCTCTTTGCACATAGTAAAGTATAAAGACAAATGTTTTCTAATAGGTTGTAGTCCTAATAGTATAGTTCTTTTAAAAGAATTTACAGATGAAAAAGATGATTAGTATTTTAAAAGGATTTATATGTCTATATCTCATCATAGTAACCTCTTTTATTCCAAGCTACTCTATTGCTCAAGAGCTACCCTCATTCAAAATAGAGGTGGCCCCTTCGGATAAACCACAGGACATAGCAGGGACTCTACAACTCCTAGGAATAATAACGGTATTGGCTTTAGCTCCCTCTATAGCTATTATGGTAACATCCTTTACTAGAATTATAATAGTACTAAGCTTTTTAAGGTCTTCTTTAGGAACCCAGCAAATACCTCCAGGTCAGGTAATATCTGCCTTAGCTCTTTTCTTAACTTTCTTTACGATGTTTCCAACATTTTCTCAGATAGAAAAAATAAGTTGGCAACCCTACATAAAGGGGGAAATAACATTTCAAGAAGCAATAAATAGAGGGATAAAACCCTTAAGGGATTTTATGTTTAGACAAACTAGAGAGAATGATCTGGCATTATTTGTAAAACTTGCTAAAATTCCTAGACCTAACACCAGGGATGATGTACCTACTTACGTCCTTATCCCTTCATTCATGATCAGTGAGCTTACATCTGCATTCCAAATGGGTTTTATGTTGTATCTACCATTTCTAGTCATAGATATGATAGTTGCAAGTATACTAATGGCTATGGGTATGCTTATGTTGCCTCCGGTAATGATTTCATTGCCATTTAAATTACTCTTATTTGTCCTTGTAGACGGTTGGTCTCTTGTAGTTAATTCTCTGGTTCAGAGCTTTAGGTGAGATAAGTGAGTTTAAGCGAAGCAGTAACTCTTATGAAGCATTCACTAATGATTGTAGTTATGGTAAGTGGACCGGCATTAGTGGCAAGCCTAGTAATAGGTATTCTTATTAGCCTCTTTCAGTCTTTAACTCAGATACATGAAGCAACATTAGCATTTGTACCTAAGATACTAGTGGTATTTCTTATATTAATATTACTAGGGGGATGGATGCTTAATATATTAATAGACTTTAGTAAAGAGATATTTATTAAAATGGGTAATATTTTGCCATGATAGATATACTTGGAGTATCAGTACTACAAGTAGTTAGTTTTTTATTAATCTTTCTTAGATTATTTACTATACTCTCTATATTTCAACCTTTTGGTTTTAGAATTATGTCTAATTCTATAAGACTACTTTTAGCCATTAGTATGAGCCTTGTGCTAGTTCAGCTATATAGGTTAAAAGAGTTACCAGAAATTAATACTCTTATAGTACTAGGAATAAAGGAAATAATTATAGGGCTTGTTATTGGTTTGCTTAGTAATATAATCTTCTACATGCTTCAATTAGCAGGGCAGATTATAGACTTTCAGATAGGCTTAAGTCTTGCTAATATAGTTAATCCAGCCTTTGATATTCAACTATCTCCCATAGGAGATCTCCTCTTTGTCTTAGGGATATTCATATTTATAATAAGTGGAGGACATTTGCGAGTCCTAGAGGCAGTAGGTTACAGCTTTAACCTTGTTCCTATAGGAGAGATAAACTTAAACAACTATGTATTTATAGAATCATTCAATCTTTTAGGGAATTTTGTCCTACAGGTAGCTTTAAATTTTACTGCACCGATAATAACAACTATGCTTCTTGTAGATATAATAATTGGAATCATAGCAAGAACCGTCCCTCAAATTAACATATTTATAATTGGGCTACCTTTAAAAACTGGCTTAGCACTCCTTGCTTTAGTTGTACTTATTGGAAATATCCCAGACCTTATAAATAGAGAGTTACCCTATTTAGTAAGAGAGATGATTTCTATTATAAAGGGGTTCAGATAGTTATGCCTGATGGAGAAAGGACAGAACAAGCAACTCCTCGGCGTAGAGAAGAAGCAAGAAGAAAAGGACAAATAGCCATAAGCCATGAATTAGTTTCTGGCTTAGTTTTCATATCGGGAGTTATGATTATATCCTCTCTTATCCCTAATATGTATCACCAATTCAAATTACTACTTGCAACACTTATAGGAGGAATGCATAAGACCAGTATAACGCCACAGAACTTAAGAGGAATTGTTATAGACTTAAGTTATAAATTTATCCCTATAATTCTTCCAATCTTAGGGATAATATTTATAGTTACCCTAATAGTAGGATTTATCCAGACAGGTTTTCTCTTCTCTTTTGAAGCTATTACTCCAAGATTTTCTAGAATAAATCCCTTAATGGGAATAAGGAGAATATTTTCTAAGAGAGCGTTGATAGATATTCTTAAAGCCATCATAAAACTTGTTCTTCTCAGTTATCTAGGTTACAGTTTTATCCGAAATATAAGTATAGAGGTTTTTTCTCTTTGGAAGATGTCTATTTCTACCAGTCTTGAATTTATAATAGGAAATATAATAAAGTTTTCCCAACAGGCAGGAATAATATTATTAGCCGTTGGGGTACTGGACTATATGCTACAAAGAAAAGAATTTGAAGCTAGTATAAGGATGACAAGAGAAGAATTAAAGGAAGAACTAAAAGAAACAGAAGGGGACCCTCTTATAAGAAGCAGAATAAAGCAGAAGCAAAGAGAACTAGCAACAAGGAGAATGATGCAGGAGGTAAAAAAGGCAGATGTAGTTATCACAAACCCGGTAGAGTATGCGGTTGCTTTGAAATATGATATAAAGACAATGAATGCTCCTATAGTAATAGCTAAAGGAGCCAGACTTATGGCAGAGAGGATAAAAAATGAGGCTAGAAGATGGAATATACCTATTGTTGTAAACCCTCCCCTTGCTCAGATGCTATACAGATTAGTAGAGGTGGGAGAAGAAATCCCTCCAAAACTCTATCAAGCTGTAGCTGAGGTATTAGCTTATGTATATAGAAAGAAGGGAAGGTCTATATAGGTGGAAAGTATAAGGTTTGGGAACATATTAAGATATAGTGATTTATCATTAGCCATAGGCATAATTCTTATTGTTATTATGATGATTGTACCCCTACCTCCATTCCTTTTAGACATCCTATTGACACTCAATATAAGTTTTTCTCTTTCTCTTCTTTTAATAAGCATATACGTGAAAGAGGCTATAGAGATCTCTACTTTTCCTTCTATACTCTTATTTGCTACCCTTTTTAGAGTTGCACTTAGCATTTCAGCAACCAGACTTATTTTGCTTTCTGGTTATGCGGGAGAGATAATAAATGCCTTTGGTAGATTTGTTGTTGGAGGTAATTATATAGTTGGTTTAGTTATATTCTTGATACTTGTAATTATTCAATTTGTAGTGATTACTAATGGAGCTCAAAGAGTAGCAGAAGTAGCTGCTAGATTTACGCTAGATGCTATGCCTGGTAAACAGATGAGTATTGATGCTGATTTGAATGCTGGTTTAATTACAGAGGAAGAGGCAAGAAGAAGAAGAAAACAAATAGAGCAAGAAGCAGATTTCTACGGTGCTATGGATGGAGCAAGTAAGTTTGTCAGAGGAGATGCAATAGCAGCTATAATAATAACTGCGGTAAACTTCTTGGGTGGGTGGATGATAGGAGTTCTTCAGAGAGGGATGGATTTTAGGGGTGCCTTAGAGGCTTATGCACTACTTACTGTAGGGAATGGACTGGTAAATCAAATATCCGCACTATTGGTCTCTACTGCTACTGGTTTGATAGTTACTAGAGGGGCTTCAGAGGAAAATTTGGGTATAGATTTTGCACGACAGATTCTATCAAACAGCAAAGTAATGGGTATAATAGCTAGTGTTCTGGTATTATTAGGATTAATTCCAGGCTTACCTAAATTAGCACTATTTATATTTGCAGGATTGATGGGTGGCTTATCTTATATCTTAAGAAGAGTACCTACAGGGGAAGAGGTAAAGGAGGAAAGACCTTCTGGGGTACAAGGTGTAGAGACAGCTCTACCAATAGTCTCAGTTGACCCTATGGAGATAGAAATAGGATATGGGCTGATTCCTATTGTAGATAAATCTCAAGGTGGAGAGTTATTTGAAAAGATCACAATGCTTAGAAGACAAATAGCTCAAGAATTAGGGATTATTGTTCCACCAATTAGGATAAGAGATAATATACAATTAAGACCCAATAGTTATGTGATAAAAGTAAGAGGTATAGAGGTAGCTAAAGGAGAAGTTATGCCTGGTTATGTAATGGTTCTAAATCCAGAAGGATTAAATATAGACGGAATAGAAACTAAGGAACCTATATTTGGCTTACCAGCAAAATGGATCCCTATTGAAGCTAGAGAATTTGCTGAAAATAAAGGATATACGGTTATAGACAGCTCAGGAGTTATAGCAACTCATCTGACGGAGATGATAAAAAGATATGCCGATGAACTTCTTACTAGACAAGATGTACAAAGGCTTCTAGATGCAATAAGGCAGGATTATCCGGCTGTTGTAGATGATGCCCTTAATCAGTTATCTTTAGGGGAGATACAAAGATTGCTTCAGGGATTGCTTAAAGAGAGGGTACCCTTAAAAGATTTAATCTCTATACTCGAAACAGCATCAGACACTGCCAGGGTTAATAAAGATATAGAAGTGATACTTCAGAAGGTAAGAGAAAGGTTAGGAAGGATGATAAGTAGAGAGTTAGCTACTTCAGATGGGGTATTACCGGTTATCCTGATAGAACCTAAAACGGAAGAAAAATTAATGGCAAATTTATTCAAAACAGATCAAGGGACAGTCTTATCTATAGATCCAGACTCTTGGCAGAAGCTTATTGGAAAGCTCTCTGCACTAATAGATGAAGGTATAAAAAGAGGCTTTCAACCTGTTATAGTTACCTCTTCACAGTTAAGGCTCCCTCTTAAACGCCTTTTAGAAAGGGCTATTCCTCAAATCTCTGTTTTATCATATAATGAGATAGATAATACGTTAGATATAGAAAACATCGGAGTAATATCACTATGATAGTAAAAAAATTCTATGGTAGGACAGTAGAAGAGACAATAAGAAAAGTAAAAGAAAACCTAGGAGAGGATGCGGCTTTACTTTTAGTACAAAAGGTAAAGAAAAAAGGATTATTTGGTCTATTTGGAGCTACAGAGATAGAAATAACTGCAGCAAAAGAGATCTTCTTTGAAGCTCAAGAAAGGGTTCTGTCAAACCTTAAAAATGAGGCATCTATAGATTTACCTGCTCTTTCTAGAATTAAAGAAATATTAATGGATGAAGATGTAAATAGTGATATAATAAATACTGTGGTCTCTAGTTACATTGAGGCTGTGGGTGGAAATCGGTTGAAACTCCAAGAATTAGATACTGATATCCTATTTTCTGTCATAAAGGGACTTATAAAGACAGAAAAGGACTCAAATTATACTGGTAAAACGAGAAGTATTTTTATAGGACCACCTGGAGTAGGGAAAACTACTACCATACTTAAGCTAGCCTCTCATTATTCAGTAGAAGAAAACAAAAAGATAGCTATAGTAACTACCGATATATATAGAAGTGGAGCTATAGAGCAACTTAAGGTGTATGGTAAGATATTAAATGTTCCGATAGAACCAGTATTTAACGTAAAGGAGTTTGAAAGAGCAATTCATAAGTTTAGCTCTATGGATATAATACTCATAGATAGTGCAGGAAGAGGTAAGAAAGACAAAGCATATGTGGAACTATTAAGGAGGTTTATATATACTGTCCCTATCCAAGGGTTAAAGGTATATTTAGTTATAAGTGCTACTGATAATTTTAGATATATAAAAGAAATATATGAAAATTATAAAGCTCTATATCCGAACTCTATTATTATAAGCAAACTAGATGAGGCAGTAGCTCTTGGAAATTTGATTAATATACCAGTATATACTAATCTGCCTATAAGCTATGTAACAGATGGGCAGAATATACCTGGTAATATAGAGATGGCGAAGAGTGAAAAGCTTACTGAGCTAATATTAAGAAGGAATGTGAGTTCAAAATGAATAGTGGAGCAAGAATTTTTTCCATATTGAGCGGTAAGGGTGGAACAGGAAAGACTAATATATGTGTAAATCTAGGAGTAGCGGTAAGAAAACTTGGAAAGAAGGTATTGATAATAGACGGAGATTTAGGGCTCGCAAATGTAGAGGTAATACTAGGATTAACCCCTAAGTATACACTTTACGATGCGATTTATAGAAATGTAGACCTTGAGGCTATTGTAACTTATGGGCCAGAGGAGATACTTATAATACCTGGAGGTTCTGGAGCTTTAGAACTTTCAAAAATGGATACATATAAGAAAGAAAAGCTTATAGAACAACTAATAAAATTAGGAAATAGCGTAGACTATGTCTTTATAGATGGTGGAGCAGGGATACATCAAGATGTCTTATCTTTTGCCTCTGGTAGCGATGAAGTTTTAATAGTTATGACACCCGAACCTACCGCTTTAGCCGATGCCTATACCCTCATAAAAGCTATAAATCTGTCTGGAATAAAAAAAGACATAAAGCTTATAGTCAATAGAGTAAACAATCCTGGTGAAGGGGAAGATGCTGCAAATAGACTGAATATTTTACTAGAAAGATTTCTAAGATTCTCCGTTCCTTATTTAGGAAGTATACCTAATGATATATGGGTAGAAAGGGCTGTGAAGGAACAGACATTATTTGTAACTAGATACCCATTTTCAAAGGCTGCTAGAGCAGTAAATGACATTGCTCTTAAACTAGTTGGTTCAGAAAGGAAAGGTATCGGTTTTAAGGGATTTTTCCGTAACATACTTGAAAAGGTCAGCACAAAATGAAGCATAAGGCTTTTGTACCTAATAAGAAGGTTTCTATAAGAGTAATAGAGGGTGAATACCAAGGGAATTATAATAGTAGAATAGAAGAGATAAATGATGATAAGCTAATATTAGCTTTACCATTTATAGGTACAGTACCTGTCCCTATAAGGGCAGGAGATAGGGTAGTCATATATTCTGCTACTAAAGACGCTGTTTATGGGGTAGTTGGAGAGGTTATTAAAAGGCAGTTAGAGCCTCTCCCTCTATTATATGTAGTAATAACTGGAGGAATAGAAAGAGTTCAGAGGAGAAATTATGTGAGGATTCCAATACTTCTTAATGTGATGTATAGGATAAAAGGTAAAGAAAAAATCTATAATACTTACACAAAGGATGTTAGTGGTGGAGGAATTAAGATAATCTTACCTGAGCCATTAAAGATTCAAGATGTGCTTCAAGGAAGATTAGAGTTGCTACCACCAGAATTCCAAATCGACTTTGAAGGAGAGGTTGTCTGGATCGATAAAGAAGAGAAAGTAAACAATAACAAATTGGAAGAAATCTTATATGCTGGGGTAGAGTTTACTCTAATAGATGAGAAGGAGAGAGAAAGGCTTATAAGATTTCTTTTTTGCTACCAAAGAGATCTTATAAAGAAGGGGCTAAAAAATGATTAGAGTCTTAATAGTGGATGATTCAATTTTAATGAGGAGAATATTGAAGGATGCATTAGAACAGAATGCTGAAATAAAAGTGATAGAGACAGCAGAAAATGGGAAAGAGGCCATAGAGAAACTTAAAGGAATAAATCCTGATGTTATAACACTTGATGTCGAAATGCCTATTATGAATGGTCTAGAGACATTAAAGAGTATAATGCGACTAAAACCAACCCCTGTAATTATGGTTAGCGCATTAACTACTAAGGATACAGATATTACAGTAGAGGCGCTGATGAACGGAGCAGTAGATTTTGTAGCTAAACCAAAGAATCTGCTTTCCAATTTTGATTCTTTTGTTAAAGAATTACAGTCAAAGATAATGAATATAGCGAAATCCAAAGGTAAGTATATAATCCCTTCAGAGATCCCTAGTAAAGATACCAAGATAGTAGGTAAAGAACCTAAAAAGTTAGTGATTATTGGGGCAAGCACTGGGGGTCCACAATCCCTTTATCAGGTAATGTCGAGATTAGAATCTCTTCCTGATACCTCCATCATAATAGTCCAACACATGCCTCCTGGATTTACAAGGTCTCTAGCAGAGAGGTTAGATAATGTATCCAAGTTCTTAGTAAAAGAGGCAGAAGAAGGAGAACCGCTCAAAAGTGGGGTAGCTTATGTAGCTCCAGGGGGATATCATCTGCTAGTAAATGGGAACCTACTTTCTCTTAGTAAAGATCCGCCAGTCTTGGGAGTTAGACCATCGATAGATGTGACTATGCTATCTGCGGTTAAGAATTTTAAGAAAAATATTATTGCAGTAATATTAACAGGAATGGGCACCGATGGAGCAAGAGGAATGGAAGAGATAAAGAAGAATGGAGGCAGGACTATAGCTCAGGACGAAAAGAGTTGTGTAGTTTTTGGAATGCCTAAAGCTGCTATAGAAAAGGGAGTTGTTGATAGTATTCTTAGTCTAGAGGAAATCCCAAGAGAAATAGAAAGGATGGCTTTAGAGTTATGAGCCTATTAGTAGATGATTATATACTTTTTAAGAGGAAAATAAAGGATTTGCTTGGTATAGATTTGGATGGATATAAAGATGAACAAATAAAGCGTAGGATTAAAATACTCATGGATAGAGTTGGGGCTAAAGATTTTCTAGCCTTTTATAAAGCTATAGAAAAAGATGAGAAGTTAAGGAAGGATTTTATTGATAAAGTTACTATAAATGTCTCTGAATTCTTTAGAAATATAGACCAGTTTGAAGTTTTGAAAAATAAGATTCTGCCTAAACTAGAAAAACGATTTGGCTTCCTTAATATATGGAGCGCAGGATGTTCCTATGGTAATGAACCTTATTCTGTAGCTATTATATTGGATGAATTAAGAATAAAAAGCTATAATATCTTAGCTACTGACATAGACGAAGAAGCTCTTAGAAAGGCTAAGGAAGGGATATATAGATCAGAGGAGATGAAAAATATTTCTCATGAAAGATTAGCAAAGTATTTTATCAAAGTTGATAATGACCACTATAGAATAGTAGATTCAATTCGTACATTGGTCAAATTTGATCGGCTAGATCTATTGAAGGACCAATATCCAAAAGGGATGCACCTTATTTTATGCCGTAATGTTATAATATATTTTACCCAAGAAGCAAAGGACTATGTATTTAAAAAATTAGCGGAAAGTCTTATAGGAGGTGGGATTCTATTTCTAGGCAATACAGAAAGAATATTTAACCCTTTAAACTATAAATTGAAACCTATAGACCTATTCTTTTATGAAAAGGTGGTGTAGTAAGATGGACTATAGAGAGTATCTTCCAATCTTTCTAGATGAGTCTAGGGAGAATCTAGTACAGCTAAATAAGCTTCTGTTAGAACTAGAGAAGACTCCTGGTAATAAAGAGTTACTAAATGAGATATTTAGGATAGCCCATACAATAAAAGGAATGTCTGCTACAATGGGGTTTAACAATATAGCCACATTAACCCATAATATGGAAAACATATTAGACGATCTGAGGAAAGATAGGATTAAAGCTAGTGGAGATATAATTAACCTCCTCTTCTTTAGTCTTGATGCCTTGGAAAAGGGACTAGAATTAATATCTACCTCTGGAGCGGATGAATCTCCTCTAGTTAGAGAAGCAATAGAAAGGTTTGAGAAGGGAATTGAAGATAAAGGAGCTACTCCAGCCATCGAGGATATCTCTACTAAAAATCTCCCCTTAGATCAGTATAACCTAGCAGTCATAGAAGAAGCAGTTCGAAAGGGATTTAATGTCTACAGGATACATGTAAAGTTAAAAGAAGGAACTGTTCTTAAGTCTGTAAGAGCTTATATGGTATTTAAAACATTGGAGGATAGAGGCGATATTATTCATTCTGAGCCATCTGCTACCGACTTAGAGAACGAAAAATTTGACCTAGACTTTACCGTTGTATTTATAACTAGAGAAGGTAAAGATACTATAAGAAATCTAATAATGCAAATATCAGAGATAGATACTGTTGATATATCACCTATAACTATAGAAATTACTAAGGAGACAAAGGAGGAGATTAAGGCTAAGCCGCAAGAAATTCCCATAGAAAGAGAAGGGATAAAGGCTCTATCAAGAATGGGACAGACGATACGTATAGATGTTGAAAGGTTAGATGAACTTATGAATCTAGTAGGAGAGTTAGTAATACAGAGAACTAGATTGGCCCAAATAAAAGAATTGGGAAACGCTACAGATGAATTGGCTAGGATAACAAATGAACTCCAAAACCTAGTAATGAAGGTGAGAATGGTCCCTATAGAACAAGTATTTAATAGATTTCCAAGGATGGTAAGAGACCTTTCCCAAGAGTCAAATAAGAAGGTAAGACTAGAGATATATGGTGCTGAGACAGAGTTAGATAAGACTGTAGTGGATGCGATGGGTGATCCTCTTATGCATCTAATAAGAAATGCGATAGATCATGGAATAGAACCTCCAGAAGAAAGACTCAAGCTAGGAAAACCAGAAGAAGGTTTAGTAAAGCTCTCTGCATATCATGAAGGTAATAATATATACATAGAGGTAGAAGACGACGGGGCAGGAATAGACGTAGAGAAGGTAAAGAAGAAGGCGATAGAAAAAGGTCTTATATCCGAAGAATCTATTAGTAGGATGAGTGTAGAAGACGTCTATAACCTACTTTTTATTCCAGGATTTAGCACTTCTGATAAGGTCACAGATATCTCTGGTAGAGGAGTAGGGATGGACGTAGTAAAGAGAAGGGTAGAAGAGTTAAATGGTACTATAAAGATGGAGAGTAATCCTGGTAAAGGGACTAAAGTAATCATAAGATTACCACTTACCCTAGCTATAATCCAATCATTGTTAGTCAAAGTTAGTGATGAAATCTACGCTATACCTCTAAATAATATAGAAGAGATAGTAAAATTAGAAGAATCTGAAATAAGAACAATAAAGAGTTCAGAAGTATTATACTCTAGAGGTAGAGTCATACCACTATATAGGCTATCAGAAGTATTAGGACTTCCGTATAAGAATAGATGTAACTTTGCCGTAATAGTAAGGACTGGAGGCAAACAGATTGGTATAGCTGTAGATGACCTAATTGGCGAGGAAGAAATAGTAATAAAGTCAGTGGATAAGATGGTAAACCTTAATAGAAATTTTGTAGGTGCTACAATCCTTGGTAATGGAAAGGTTGCTTTGATTTTAGATGTTAATACTTTGGCAAGTACATAAGGAGGAAGTATGAAGTTAGATTCTATGCACTTAGATATACTGAAGGAGTTAGGTAATATTGGTGCTGGAAATGCTGCAACTAGTTTATCACAGCTACTCAACCAAAGAGTAGATATGAGTGTACCAGAGGTAAAGCTGTTAAAACTGAGAGACGTCCCTTATCTCTTAGGTGGACCAGAAATACCTGTTATAGGGGTAACAGTTCTAGTTGAAGGTGATGGAGAAGGTCAAATTCTTCTATTATTTACCAGAGATAGCGCAGAGAAACTTGTAAAAAATGTTATGGCAGGTTTTCCGCAGAATGAAGTAAGTGAAGAGATGAAGATATCAGTCTTGCTAGAGGTAGGTAATATTGTAAGTTCTACATTTCTAAATGCCCTAGCCAGTTTTACCAATTTAAAGTTATTGCCTACTGTTCCTGCAAGTACTAGTGATATGGCAGGTGCAATCTTAGATTCTGTTCTTGTTATGGAAGCAGCTGAAGATGACCTTATTATTACTGTAGTTACTGACTTTACAGTACAGGGAGAAATGATAGAAGGGTACTTAGTTTTTGTCCCTAATCGCTTCTCATTAGAGAAAATATTCAACTCGTTAGGAGTAAGTTTATAAGGATGGATAGAATAGTAGTGGGAATAGGTGAATGGTCTGTCCTAAAGTTGAATGGGGTATTAGTATGTCTAGGTCTAGGATCTTGCATAGGTGTAGCACTTTATGATCCCAACAAGAAAATAGGAGGACTAGTACATGCGCTTTTACCTATACCGCAGAATAATAATGATTCAAATCCAACCAAATTTGCTAGTACAGGAATTCCTTTTCTACTAGATGAGATGTTAAGGCTAGGAGCCAATAAACAGTTTATTGTTGCCAAGATAGTGGGGGGAAGCCAGATGTTTAGTATAAAGGGAAGAGAAGATAAAATGAATATAGGACTAAGGAATACCGAGGTAGCTAGAGAAACTCTTAAAAAATTAGGAATTCCCATTTTAGGAGAAGATACTGGTGGAAACTTTGGACGTACTATGGAATTCTTTGTTTCTAACGGGATAATAAAAGTAAAAACAATAGGGAGAGGAGAAAGAGAGATTTAAATATGAAACTTACAAGAGGGGAGAGAGAGGAATTTGCTTTAAAGTATCTCCCTTTAGTAAAGTATGTAGTTAACCGATTTTATATAAAGGAGACGAGTAATATAAGTAAAGAAGACCTATTCCACTGGGGAATAGTGGGGCTGATGGAAGCAATTGATCGCTTTGATGAAAAAAAAGGGACTAAATTCGAAGTATATGCTATAAGAAGGATAGAAGGGGCGATAAAAGATGCCTTAAGGAGAGAAGATATACTTACTAGAAGACAAAGAGAACGTTATAGGCATCTATTAGAGGTAATTGATAGTCTAGAGGTAGAAGAACTAAATGAAGAGATTATAGCTAATAGACTTGGGATTGACTTATCTTCTTATTTGGAATTATTAGAAGAAGTGAGCCCTATAGTTATTTCCTCTGTGGAAGAGCTCCTAGAAGAAAGAGGAATTGAGGTACCTGATAATAGAGAACTAGTAGAAGACAAAATTATAGAAGAGGAATTGTTAGAGACTCTAGGGAAAGCTATAAGGAAGTTGAATGATAGAGAGAAGCAAATTTTGAACCTATATTATTATGAGGGATTAACCTTAAAACAGATTGGATTAGTCTTGGGGATTACAGAATCTAGAGTGTCTCAGTTACATACTCAAATTATACTAAAATTAAGAAGAATAATAAAGGGTGAGTGGGAGTAAATGGGATCTAAAGAAGATAGAATAAAAATAAGGGTATCTCCAGACAAACTAAAGGCTTTTATTACAATAACTCCATCAGAAGAAGAGCTTATTACAGAGGATGACATAAGGGAGGCATTATCTAAAGCAAAAATAAAATTTGGGATAAAGGAAGAGGATATATCTTATATAGTTAAGCTTCAGGTAGCTGAAGATATCCTTATAGCTGAAGGCATACCCCCTGAAAGTGGCGAGGATGCTAGTATCAGATATCTAGTATCTTTAGGGAAGAAAGAATTAGTCCCAAAGGAAAATCCTGACGGAACTGTAGACTTTAGGGATTTAGGATTTGTAGAAAATGTAAATAAAGGAGATGTTTTAGCAATAAAGACTCCTCCTACTGAAGGTAAACCAGGAATTAATGTATACGGAGAACCAATACCTCCTAGGAAAGGAAGAGATATAAAAATTCCTAGAGGGAAAAACACTGAAATTTCTGAGGATGGACTAAAGCTTATAGCTACTATCTCAGGAACCCCAACTGTGGCAGAAGGAACCATATCAGTATCACCCATATTAGAGATACATAGGGACGTAGATTATTCTACTGGGAATATAGATTTTGTAGGTAGTGTCTTAATTAGAGGGAGTATAAGGAGTCATTTCACTGTTAGATGCGGGCATAATCTAGAAGTCTGGAAAGATATAGAGAATGCTAATGTAGAAGTTGGAGGAAACTTAATAGTAAGAAGAGGCATATATGGTGAATCAGATAAGAAAGTTACCGTAAAGGGGAATTTATTTGCTAAAATCATTAGAAATACAGAAATAGAGGTATATGGGGATATAGTAGTAGAGCAAGGTATACTAGACAGTAATATAAAATGCGGAGGAAATATCAGAGTAATTTCAAATAGGGGAATAATATGTGGGGGGAATGTATGGGCTCTTAAATCAGTCTATTCTTCCCAAATTGGTTCATCTTATGGGACTAAGACTGTAATAATAGTAGGTAAAGACCCATGGAAGTCATTAGAGTTAGATAAACTTAGTAGAGAAAAAGAAGATATAAAAAAGAGATTAGAAGAAGTCAATACCAATATTAATTATCTAGCTGGATATGGTAGAGAAGAAAATTTGCCAGAGATAAGACGTAACCAGCTTAACAAACTTAGGGAGATACAGAGGCTCTTAATTGAACAATTAAACTTAAGAGATGATAAAATTAGAGAATTAACTAATGAAATCTTGTATCTAGTAAAAGAAGCAAAGATACAAGCCACTGGTAAAGTATACCCTGGTGTTAAGGTATGGATTGGTGATATAAATTATAATGTAGATTCAGAATTGGAAAGGGTATATTTTATTTATAATGATGGGAGGGTTGAGTTTAGGGCGATATGAGAACTGGGGATATACAGCCCCTAGTAATAAGGACACAAGAACTAGAAAAGATTAAGGAGGTTCAAAGACAGACTTCTGAAACTATACAGAAGCAGTTTCAGCTATATTTTAGGCAAGTAACTGAGCAGCGTCAAAATGAAGTAGAATCATCTAAAGAAAGTAATAAGGCTAAGGATATTAGCCAAAACGAAGAGAGAAAAAATTTTAAGAAAGAATATCGGAAAGGGCAAAAAAAGCCAAGTGGTGAATCAGAAGATACCTATAAACCTGGATTAGGGGAAAATATAGATATAAAGGTATAGGAGGGAAAGATGCGTCCATTGGGAGAGGTAATACAACTCCCTATTTTAAGTCGTTCTGGTAATTATTTAGGGGCAGTAGAAGAATTGGTCTTAGATAATAAAAGAATTGCCGGAATAGGGTTCCTAGTCCGTGATAAAGACTGGTATAGAGGAGTAAAGTTCTTATCTAAGGATGAGATAGAGGTGATAGGAAAGAATACTATTATAACTACAAAGGATACTCTTAAAAATGTCGTAGAACTACCAGATATACTTGAATTCCTAGATAACAGAGTAGAGTGGAGAGAACTTCCTGTATATACTGATACTGGAGAAATCCTTGGGAAAATTGAGGAACTTTTTATAAACGAAGAGACCTTAGATATAGAGGGAATAAAAATAAAGGAGAAAGATCAGATAATTCCTAGAGAAAACTTAGTAGCATTAGGTCCATCTGCGGCCTTAGTTAATATTAAGGGGGAAAACATGCTTAAAGAAGAGATTTCAGTTCAAAGAGAACAGGCATTTATAGAAGAAAAGGGATTTAAAGCAAAACAAAATGCCTTTCTTATAGGGAAAAAATTGATAAGAGACCTTGTAATGGATGATGGAACTTTAATAGCTTCCAAGGGAGATGTGGTAACAATACAGATTATTAATCAAATGAGAAGTCTTGATAGAATTCAAGAATTAATAAACTCAATAGAAGAATAATCTATGGGAACTAACCTGTTAGGTTATATAACAACTAGAGTATTCGAAGGTCCTACCTACTTAGGGGGGATTTTAATTGTTGATAAAAGAGGGATTCCTATAGAATTCAAATATTTAGAGCCAATAAAACCATCAAAGTTACAGACAATTTTGTATGGAAATACGATAGATAGATACATCCGTATAGAGAGTGTAGGGATTCCTTTAGTAGAAGCGTTAGAGCATAAACCTTCCATTCTACTTGTAAGAGAAGAGCCATTTTTAGAGGAATCTAAATGGACCTTCCCAATCCTATCTATAAGTAGATATAAAGGGACTGAAGTATTACCAAATTTAGGAGATTCTAAGGAACTAGAAAATGGCGAATATATTATAAAAGTAGATATTAATCTTCCACTTCGAGTAAAGGTAGATAAAAAATATAGAGAAAGAGTTCAAGAGATAATCCCTATCTTAATAGAAATAGCACAAAATTTTGATATAATGGAACCTTTCTCAAGATTAGAAGAGGCTGTAAGATTCGTATGGAAGGAGCAGAAAAAGTCCTAGAAGAGATATATAAAACTTTAGGAATCATTTTTACCCCAAAGATAGTAAATATACCAGTATGTAATGTAAAAGTGAAATCTTTGGACATATCTCTAGCTACAAATATCCTTAACTATAAAATTAAAAAAAAGATCATAGTCTCCATAAATAATGTCCCTATACTACCTAGGACAAATGAAATAATAAAAAGTAAGATAGCTAGTATTCCTCTCATAGATTCTTCAGGTATAACAAGTAATTTGAATATTGTAAATGATATCTTTATCAAAAGAAAGCCCATTCCTTGGAGGGAACTTCCAAATGATTTAAAAGTAAAGTTACTCGGAGAAATAAAAACCAAATGGCCTCAGTATTATCAAGAAGGGATAAAAATAATAGGAATATATGATAGCATTCCCATAGGAAAAATTAAGACCCTAAAAGTAGATGAAAATAATGGGATATTATCCTTTAATCTAAAGAATGAGTATACAGATGAAAAAAGGACAAATCTTTTAGTCTTTAAATTTTTAAAGGACGATGTTTTAAGGTCAATAGCTTTCTAGGTCTACTGTAGGAAGGGATACATCGTCCAAATTTTCCCACTTTCCACATCTTCCGCCTAACCTAGCTACCAATTTCCCCTCTATAAACACATTAGTAATCTCACAAAGATTAGAACACCCTCTACATTCAAAACCTCTGGTTGTAATATCTAATTCTGTGATGTCAAAACCTTTAAATTTAGTTTTCTGTACATTAGACTCTCGAGCTAATAGTGCTACACCTATTGCTCCCATAAGTGAAAAATAAGGAGGAACTATAACTTCTGTCCCTAAAGCCCTTTCAAATGCTACCTTTATTCCTTTGTTAGCAGCTACCCCGCCCTGAAAGAGTATCGGAGGTAATATCTCTTTACCTCTTCCAACGTTACTTAAGTAGTTTCTCACTAAGGCTTCGCATAAGCCAAATAGTATATCCTCTCTCTTATGCCCTAACTGCTGTTTATGTATCATATCAGATTCTGCAAAAACGGTACATCTTCCAGCAATTCTTACCGGATTTTTAGACCTTAAAGCTACTTCTCCAAATTCTTCTATAGGTATCCCAAGTCTCTGAGCCTGATGGTCAAGAAAAGACCCTGTCCCTGCAGCACATACAGAATTCATAGCAAAATCGACCACCACACCATCTCTTATAATAATAATCTTTGAGTCTTGCCCACCTATCTCTATTATTGTCTGTACCTGTGGATTATATTGTAATCCTGCTACTGCATGAGCCGTAATCTCATTTTTTATAACATCTGCACCAACTACAGCCCCTATTAAGAATCTAGCACTTCCAGTCACACCAACCCCATCGATTTGAAGGTCTCTTCCAAATTGGGATTTTATCCTAAAGAGACCATCTCTAACAGCCTTTATAGGATCTCCACCAGTCCTAAGATAAAGACCCACTATTAAATTTCCATTTTCGTCTATAACTGCTATATCAGTACTAACAGAACCGACATCTATACCTAAAAATCTTTTCATACCACTTTCCTCCGACTTTTTCTAGTTTTTAGCATATCTATAAAGGCTTCAATTCTAGTAACTATACCCGCCAATCCTGTTTGTTCATCTATCGACAAAGTCAATACAGGTATATTATAATCTCTACTCACATTTTCTAGGACCCCTTCTGCAACTATTTCAGGCATACATGTAAATGGTAAAAGATGTATTACCCCATCAAATCCCCTCTCTGCAAATTCTATCGTATGCGCTATAGTTCTTTGTCCTTCTCCCCCAACGGAACGTCTTATATACGGGAGAGCTACCTTAGTCCTCTCTTCAATATCTTTATCTCTAAACAGAGGAAAGTATATCCTAACTATTTCCTCTATGTAAAAGGCATTCTCAGCCCATACCCCAAACTCCCCTAATCTTTTAGCTATTTCAAAATTAGTAAAGTGATCTAATACAACGTAAAATTCCCCTACTATCCCTATCTTTACAAGATCTTCTAAGCTATTTTTGTCTATGATTTTATCTGTTTTCTCTCTATACTCTTCAAGAATCTGCTTTACCTGTAAGGTATTTCTTGCTTGTTCTAGCTTCTGATGCGTCTCTTGTATAATACTATCCACCTCTCCTTTATACTTCTCAAATGGTCTTGCCTTTCTAGCTATTTTTTCTATCTCGTCAATAACTAACACCTTCTCCCATGCAAGTTTTAGGGCTCTTACCGCTTTAATAATACTGTTTCCATTTAAAAGTCTTTTTATACTTCTAAAGAATTTTCTCCAGCCATTAGAAGGATCCAATATAATCCAATCGACTTTATAACCCAAATCTCTAAGGATTCGTCTCTGTACTTCCGCATAATACCCGAAACGGCAAGGTCCTATCCCCCCTAACATAAGAATAGTATCAGCACCTTTTTCTATCGCCTCTATATAGTTACCAAGAGTAATTTTTAAAGGAAGACAAGCAAATTCTGGGGCATACTTTACCCCAATAGATAATGTTCTATTAGTGGATGGAGGTGGAGGAATAATAGTATGACCTAGATCCCTAAGTAGAGATTCTATAGCTATCCTAGCATCACCAAACGGTGGATAAGTTATCTTCATACTGTTTCCTCCTAATTAACATATCTATAAAAGCTTCTAGCCTAGTTATAAGCCCTAATTCGCTAGAGTGTTCATCGATAGTTATAGTTATTTCTGGAAAATCAACAGGTTTTACTAAATCTCTCTCTATAAGTTCTCTGACAAGGGAGTCTGGTCCACATCCAAAGGCCATAACTATAATAATACCGTCTACAAGCCCCTTCCTTATAAAGTGCCTAGCAGTACCATAAAGTTCTCTTCCGAATGTCCAGAATAGTTTTTTAGGAAGAACATTTGCTTCTTTTAATATGTATCTCCAATCAATCATTTCCATAGAAAGGACTTTTGCCCCAAGGCGATTTAATATCCCTATCATACCACCGCTAATAAATTCATCATATATTTCATAGCAGTGTCCTACGATACCTATCCTTAATTTGAGATTTTCTTTTTTCAATTCTCTACCATCTAGAATTTCTAAAGGCGTTACCCCCATCTTTAATCTTTCGTTATATAACTTAAGCGCTTTTAGCCCCTCTATATATGCTTTCATTATCTTTATGTTATTTCTAGTAAATAATCTACCAAGATCAAAAAAACCTTTAATAAACCCCGTAACAAGATTCCTTTTATCTATAGTTGACTCAACAATTGCTGGGATATCTAGACCCATATTCCTAATAAGGTCAGGAATTCCTATAAATTTAGGGCACATATAAGTACGATATTCTAACCCCACTATTCTAGGCATAAAAATAAGGTCAACTTTGTCTTTTAGATCTAATACATGTCCATAAACTAGTTTTATAGGTAAACAGGCTTCACTAACAGACATTTCTACTGATAGGTCTACTATCTCTTTATTGGTAGTAGAGGAAGGGACCACTTCCAAACCTAGGGCTTCAAAAAAGGCCTTCCACATTGGATAGTATCTATAGAACAATAATACCCTGGGTATCCCAATTTTCATGGAACCAATACCTTAGCCTGAGCAGTATTAGAAGAGTTCTCTATATCAGTAAAAAGCATACTTATAAGTTTACTTGTCTCTTCTAGGTCTGGATACCAATAGCCATTTCTACCTACCGAGCCAGGTAACGTAGTAGTTTTTAGTTGGATGGTATTTCTTTCACGAACAAAGAATGTTACAAGGCTTATCATTTCTGAGACAGGTAAATTGGTATGAATATATTTTGACAATTCTTGAATTAAAGTCGGAACTCTAACTATCATATTCGGTTTTGTAACCTGGGATAATAGTGCATAAAGGAATTTCTGCTGTCTCTCTATTCTTCCTATATCACCCAATGAATCATATCTAAATCTTACATATCCTTCAGCCTGTACTCCGTTTAGGCGCTGATATCCTTTCTTTAAATCTATATACAAATTACCCCAACTATCTTTATACCTCATATCCTTTTCAACATAGATTTCTACCCCCCCTATAGCATCTACGATTCTTTTAAAAGTATCTGGATCAAGAAGCACATAGTAGTCTATCTTTATTCCTAAAAGATCCTCTATTACTTCTATAGCTAAAGGAACCCCACCTATATGATAAGCAGCATTTATTTTGCTCTCCCCATGTCTAGGTATGTTTACTATGGTATCTCTCGGGATAGAGATACCATTTATCTTCTTGCCCTTACAATCAACATGGAAGACCATAATTGTATCTGTTCTTCCACTGTCTAGACGTCTACCTCTATTATCGTAATCGTAGTCTCTTCCTAGGATTACTATATTGAAGGAGGATGGTCCGTAAAAAATCTTATGGGTAAAAGTTACTATCTCTGACGGATTATGAACAATATCGTTTATAGTCTTTCCGCTCCTGTAATAAAGGAATAACCATCCCCCTACTATAGTACTAACACAAGCAATTGCCACTGCACTAAAGAAGATAATAAGTTTTCTCTTTAACATAATATATTAGGCTTCTTCCTTCTCCTTCTTACTAGCTGATATTATCTCCTCTGCTATCTTAGCTGGTACCACATCATAATGTGAAAATTCTACCTTATATTTACCTCTTCCTTGAGTTATAGACTTAAGGTCTATAGAATACCTGAGTATTTCAGCCATAGGGACATGAGCTTTTATAACTTGAAACTTACCCTGTGGTTCCATCCCTATAATCTTAGCCCTTTTACTATTCAAATCGGCTATGCAATCCCCCATAAATTCCTCTGGAACCATAACTTCAAGATACATAATAGGTTCAAGTAGAACCGGATTGGCTTCGGCTGCTCCCTTCTTTAATGCCATAGATCCAGCTATTTTAAAAGCCATATCAGAAGAATCAACAGGGTGATATGAACCATCAACTAGAGAAACCCTTATATCAACTAAGGGGTAACCTGCTAATACACCTTCTTCCATAGCTTCTTTTATCCCTTTCTCAACAGAAGGAATATAGTTTTTAGGAATGGCTCCACCAAAAATTTTATCTATAAATTCATAGCCTCCACCCCTAGGAAGTGGTTCTAGTTCTATCCAACAGTCTCCATACTGTCCTCTACCACCAGTCTGACGCTTATACTTACCCTGCACCTTTACTTTAGTAGTTATCGTTTCTCTGTAAGGAATTTTAGGTAATTCAGTATCTACATCAACGCCAAATTTTCTCTTGAGTCTTTCAAGTATCACTTCTATGTGCAAGTCTCCAAGCCCAGAGACTATGGTCTGATGAGTCTCTGTATTGTAGTAGCTTATAAATGTCGGATCTTCCTCTTGAAGTCTGCTAAGAGCATTGCTAAGTTTTTCTTCATCTCCCTTCGATTTTGGTATTACCGCTACCGAGTACTGAGGTTGAGGGAATTTAATGGGGGCATATTTCACAGGATAAGCCTTATCACATAGGGTATCTGAAGTTCCTACAGATTGAATCTTTGCAACTACCCCTATATCCCCAGTAACTACTTCTCCCGTGGGTTCTTGAGTCTTTCCTTTTGGATAAGCCAAATGTCCAATCTTTTCTTCTACCCCTTTAGTTATATTAAGTAAGGTCATGTCCGACTTCAGTGTACCTGTAAAGACTTTAAATAAAGCTAACTTACCTACAAATGGATCAGCTGTAGTTTTAAATACAAAAACAGAAGGAGGCTTAGATGGATCGGGCTTAGACAGAGTAATAGATCCATCTTCATTTAATATCTCTATTTTACCTTCTTCTGGAGATGGTAGAAGGTCTTTAATTACATCCAACAACTGGGGCACACCTATATTTTTAATAGCAGAGCCGCATAAAAGAGGGAAAGCCTTACCTTCCTTTATAGCAGTTTTCATTCCAACTATTAGCTCTTCACTTGAGATAGTCTCACCTTCAAGATACTTCTGAAGTAGCTCATCATCATTCTCTACTACAGCTTCTATAAGATGCTCTCTCAATTCTTCTACTCTGTCCTCATATTCTTCTGGTATAGGAATTTCCTGATAATTACCACCAGAAAATTTATATGCCTTCTTACTTAAAATATCAACTATACCTGAGAAATCTGCCTGTTCACCAAGAGGAAGCTGAAGTGCAAATATCCTATTAGATAATTTCTTTCTTAATTCGTCATAAATTCTAGAGAAATTTGCCCCTTCTCTATCTATCCTATTCAAAAAAACTATCCTAGGTTTACTCTGCTCTTCCAATATATCCCAAAGTATCTCTGTATTTACCTGAATTCCAGCAGAAGCACAGACAAGTAATACTGCGCTCTCTGCAACTTTAATTCCTGATAAAACATCACCAATAAAATCAGAATAACCAGGGGTATCTATAATATTAATTTTACAGTTCTTCCAGGGAATGGGAAAGACTTTTAGCATAATAGTAGTTTTTCTTTTTATCTCTTCCGGTTCAGAGTCTACATTACTGTTTCCAGCATCTACACTCCCTAGTCTATCTACTAGCTTAGCATCGAACAACATAGCATCAGTAAGAGATGTCTTACCTACTCCACCGTGAGAGAGTAAAACCACATTTCTAATCATCCCTATCTCTAATTTCATCTACTTCCCTCCATTACCATTTATAGTAAAATATTATCCTAAAATTGGATTAGTATTTCGCTTTGCATCTTATTCTATATTAATATTACCATAGAATATTACAAATAACTAGGTACTATTTAGTTAGCCCTTTTTTATCTGTAAGTTAGCCTCATAAAGGCTAGAGTTTTTCTCTAAAACTCTAATTAAGGCAGAAACTACTTTTGGGTCTAACTGCTTTCCTGCACTCTTTAATAGTTCCTCCTTAGCTTCTTCTATACTTTTTCTTTTTGAATATGGTCTATCGGTAGTCATAGCGTCAAAGGTATCTGCACAAGCTATTATACGACTTTCCAGAGGAATATCTTCCCCTTTTAAACCGTCTGGATATCCACCCCCATCATACCTTTCATGATGATGCTTTATCCAAAGTGGAACTTCCTTGAATCTTGAAACTTCCTTAGATATATCTTCTCCTACTATAGGGTGCCTAAAAATCTGAAGCCATTCCTCATTAGTAAGCCTACTAGGTTTATTTAATATGCTTATAGGAAGTCCTATTTTACCTAAATCGTGTAATAACGCTGCATTCCTTATCTTTTCTATTTTAGACTCATTAAGTCCCATCTCTCGAGCTATATCCTCAGCTAATTGCGCTACTCTTAGAGAGTGACCGCTGGTATAACTATCAAAAATTCCCAAGAGTTTTATAAGAGTAGAGATGGCTTGATCATAGGTTCTACTTACCTCACTAGCCAATATAAATAGATATCTAGCGATAAATATGGGTACTATATAAATGGGCATAACAATAGGACCTAATAATTTGTAGCTTTGTGCTATTACTAGTGCTAGAAAAAACTGTAAGAGATAGGTAATAATAGATATATTTGAAATATAATAGATCCAAGTTCTAATAAAACTTCTCCCTTTATCAATTGCAACCACTAGACTTACAAGGGCAACGTTAACAAACCAATATGTAAGTGCAACTAATAGTGCTACTAAAAAATAACGCCCCCCAAACTCAAGACTAGGACCTTTTAGAGCCTCGTATAATAAGCCAGATAAACCAGCAGATATCGCTAAATTAGCTCTATTAAATACAAATCTCCTAGGCTCATGTAACTTAAAATTAAATTCTTCGGGACTTATAGAAGCTAGACCATTTAGAAGTATTCCAATAGGAGCCCCAAATAGTAATATCCCTGCATAGGACACCATAAATCCCATAGAAACTGCAATCTGTCTACCCGGTATCTCAACAGGAAAGGCTTCTAGTATTAAAACCAAAGTAAACAATATAAGAATATCAGAGAAGTTTGCCCTAATGGAATAGTATCTAAAAATGTATATGAACAGTATAATAACAAGAAGAAAGAGAATATAGATAAATCTATCTACTTCCCTTCTCATGAAGTAACCTCTATAAGTCCATATCCCCCTTCTCTTCTAGAGTAAACAATGTTTATCTCAGACGTGTCTGCATTTATAAAAATAAAGAAGTCATGTCCAAGTAATTCCATCTGAAGCAAAGCCTCTTCTACTGACATTGGAGTAATAGTTAGCCTCTTTTTTCTTATGATTCTATCTGATAATGCTCCTTCTTCTGGTTCTTCTAGTTGAGTGGCCTCTTCACTTATTTCCTCTCTTTCACTTACTCTCATCCTGTTTCTATCTAATAACTTGCCTTTAAAGGTCTTTATTCTTCTTTCTAATTTATCTACCACTAAATCTATAGAAGCATACATATCTGATGTAGATTCCTGAGCCCTTATTATTTTGCCATCTATCTTTGCAGTTACTTCGACCTTCTGAATAGCTCCTGAACTTTTACTACTACTAGTACTAAGCATTACCTGAACATCAGATATTCTATCAAAAAATCTACTTATCCTACTTAGCTTTTTCTCTATATAGCTTTCTAAAGCCTCAGTTACTTCTATATTTCTTCCCTTCACAACTATATCCATAAAAATCTCCTCCTTAAAATATCTAGGCAACATAATCTTTTATAGTCTCTTCCAAAACCAATTGATAATTGCTTCCTAAAGCTTTTTCTACAAGTTCTTTCTCTTCAGCTGTTAAATTTTCACCTATGATATATATTGAATGACCCTGTTTACCGGAGAAGCTTCTGACAATTATCTTAGACTTACCCCCCATATAACCCATCAGCCTACATACTTTGCAAGGTGTGTCTCCAGGGCTACATACAGTAGTAGTCCCTTTATGCTTAATTCCGGTTATTTCCAAAAGTTTCTTTCTTAATTCACTTCTAAAAATATTAGATGATATCTTCCTATCGACATTTACTTTATAATATGTCCTGCTTCTAAATGGCCCTATATTCGCATAAGCTCTCTTCCAGCTACTCCAATTCCTCTTTATCTTACTAAAGATACTCTGTATAAGACGAACTAAGGAGGGATTATAAAATTTCTCATCTTTAAAAAATTCTGAAAATCTATTCCTTAAAGTTTTAGGTATCCCATCAGGATTAACAATTATTATCTGATTATAGCCAAACCCTTGAGAGGTATTGGCTCCTATACCAGTATTTTGAAGGGATTTTAAGGCAGCTAGATATATGTCTAAATCCCTTTCATCAACCTCTAGTAAAAAGTGTATATCATTTTTAAAAAACTCTTGCCCCTTTATCTTTACTATATTTGGCTCCTCAGGAGTAATACCATCGCTTACCTTAGGTGGAGATATCTGTCTATTTAAAGGGATAGCAAACCTTAAAGCTTCAGAATATATCTGAGCTGCTAATATAATACTCGGTATATATGGTCTATTCCTAAAGTCTCTTACTTGAGCACCAGTACCATATCCTATATGACAAGGATTCTTAAACTTTAAAATGCAATGTAGCTCCAACTTTGTCTCTCCCTCCAATAATTAAAATATCGTTTTACATCGAAGATTATAACATATGCCAGATATCATTTCTATCTCATTCCCTTTTTTCTCTTTTCTCTTCCATAGAACTCTTCAGGTCTGAATACCCAAATATAGCCAGTATTACTCCTAAAATAATCAAAACTGGTGGAATAATAGCCATCAATCCCTTTATAAAATAACTCCACCAGACAAAAATTCCCCATATCCCTAATACAAGGCATACTATACCACCTAGCATAACTAGAATTTTACTCATAAAGTCTCACCTCCAAAGTAAGATTAAGGTTCAAATTTTATCTTTATTATAGCATAGCTGTTGACAAGAGTATAAAGCTCTAGTAGAATATAGAACAAAATTAATCTTATTTGGAGGTGATATCTTTGAAGAGGGTATTTTTGATGCTATTAGTGTTTAGTTTAATCCTTAGCGAAATCGGCTTAGGATATGGAGCAGAGACCATAAAGGTGGGGCTTATTGCTCCTTTAACTGGTCCCATAGCTACATTTGGTCAATCGGTAGAAAAAGGGGTAAGGATGGCGGTAGAGGAGATAAATGCTAAAGGTGGAGTCCTCGGCATGAAGATAGAGCTACTAGTAGAAGATAATCAGGCAAAAGCAGAAGAATCTGCTAATATAGCACGTAAGTTTATAGAACAGGACAAGGTAGTAGCTATATTAGGCCCTGTAATATCTAGTAACACCTTAGCAGCTGCTCCTATAGCTCAGCAGAGTAAAGTACCTCTTTTGTCTCCAACTGCAACCAACCCTAGAGTCACACAAGTTGGTAATTACATCTTTAGAGCTTGTTTTGTTGATGATTTCCAGGGAACAGTAATGGCGAGATTTGCAAGGACTGGTCTAGGCAAAAGAGTAAATACTGCAGCTATTTTATACGAAAAGACTAGTGACTACAGTATAGGATTAGCAAAGTACTTTAAGGAGACCTTTGTAAAACTTGGCGGGAAGATAGTGGCAGAGGAGTCATTCAGCTCTGGAGACCAAGATTTTAGTGCCCAGCTTACCAAGATAAAGGGGAAGAATCCAGATATTCTCTATGTGCCTTCCTACTATGATACCGCCGGACTTATAATAAAACAAGCTAGGGAACTAGGTATTAATGTTCCAATCTTAGGAGGAGATGGATTTGATTCTCCTCAATTAGCGCAACTTGCAGGTAAGGAAAACTTAAAAGACTGCTATTTCAGTGGACATTTCTTTGCCGGTTCTAGTGCTCCTCAGGTAAAAACTTTTGTTGCTAACTATAAGAAGAGATATAATGCAGTCCCTGATATGTTAGCAGCTTTGGGCTATGACGCAGCTTACATGTTAGCAGATGCTATAAAGAGAGCAGGCAAGGTAGATAGAGACGCTATAAGAGATGCACTAGCCAATACGAAGAACCTAAAACTTGTAACTGGAACAATCACTCTTGATGAAAACAGAAATCCCCAAAAAAGTGCAGTTATTGTTGGCTTTGACAGTAATGGTAATCAAGTTTACAAAACTACAGTAAATCCTCCTAAGAAGTAATAGTAAATAAAAGAAGGGGAGAGGAAAACTATGAGTAAAGAAAACCTCTCCCCCTTTTTGTGTATGAAAATATATGCTAGAATTAAGTGATAAAAATGATAACTGAAATATTTCAACAATTTATAAATGGTATTGCTTTAGGTAGTATATATGCTCTTATAGCTCTAGGTTATACTATGGTTTATGGAATACTTAGACTTATAAATTTTGCACATGGAGATATATATATGGTTGGAGCTTATGCTGGTTATTTTGCCATAGTATCGTTTAAATGGGGTATAGTTCCATCCTTTCTCTTCGCTATGCTACTGTGTGCTGTACTGGGAATGAGTATTGAAAAATTTGCCTATAGGCCATTGCGAATCCGTAATGCTCCACGTATAGCAGCATTGACAACCGCTATTGGAGTCTCTTTTCTTTTAGAAAATCTTGGGGTTATCTTTTGGAGTCCTACTCCAAGACCATTCCCTCAGATAATGCCTCTGAAGATATATCAGGGTATATATGAAAGGTTCGGGATAATAATAAATAATAGACAGATAGTTATCATTTCTGTTTCTATCGCCCTTATGATAGTTTTACAGTTTATAGTTAACAGAACCAAAATTGGAATGGCAATGAGAGCAGTCTCATTTGACAGGGAAACCGCTTGGATGATGGGAGTAAATATAGATTACGTAATATCTTTTACATTTGCTATAGGTTCAATGTTGGCTGCAGCTGGTGGAGTCTTGGTAGGGATATATTTCAATAGAATAGACCCACTTATGGGGGTTATGCCTGGAGTAAAGGCTTTTGTGGCAGCAGTTCTTGGGGGAATAGGTATAATACCTGGAGCTATGGTGGGTGGCTTTATATTAGGTATAGCAGAGATACTTGTCTCTGCTTTTATAGCTTCGTCTTATAGAGATGCAATAGCCTTCGCCATCCTTATTATTATACTCCTTGTAAAACCATCTGGGATATTCGGTACTGCTACTAGGGAGAAGGTATAAATGGAAAAGACAACAAGTTATAGGTATCTTCTGTTTATATTAGGGGTATTAGCTATTTATCTAATCAATCTCGTATCCCCTTATATTAATCCTTATTACTTCCAAATAATTATATTTGCTGGCATAAACATTATACTAGCAGTAAGTCTAAATGTAATCAACGGATTATGTGGCCAATTTTCTCTAGGTCACGCAGGGTTTATGGCGGTAGGAGCTTATTTTTCTTCCTTTCTAACCTTTTATTACAGAGTACCATTCTCTTTGACCCTTGTCTGTGGTGGTATATTGGCTGGTCTAATAGGACTTGGTGTAGGTATACCAACATTGCGGTTAAGAGGAGATTACTTAGCTATAGCCACATTAGGAATGGGAGAGATAATACGAGTAATACTATTTAATCTTGATATTGTTGGTGGTGCTAGAGGATTTCCGGGTATACCTAAATATACAAATTTCTTCTGGGTATATTTAGTGGTTTTGTTGGTGTTAGTGAGTTCCTATAACCTATTAAAGAGTCCCCAAGGTAGGGCTATCCTTTCCATAAGAGAGGATGAGATAGCCTCTGAGGCTATGGGGATAAATACAACCCAATTTAAGATCTTTGCCTTTATCTTTGGAGCATTTTGGGCAGGTATCGCAGGAGGATTATGGGCACATTATCTTCAGTTTCTACATCCCAGCTCCTTTACTTTCATGAAATCAGTAGAAGTTTTAGTAATGATAGTTTTAGGTGGATTAGGAAGTATTAGTGGAGTGACTATTTCTGCAATTCTTCTTACCTTTTTACCTGAAATTCTTAGATATGTAAAGGTGATATTCAACACTACAGTAGATCCCCGCATGGTGATATATTCTCTTCTTCTCATCTTAACAATGCTATTAAGGCCCCAAGGACTTTTAGGAAGTTATAGGAGGAAAGTCAGAGAACAATGAGTCTCCTAAAACTAGAAGATGTTACTGTAGCTTTTGGTGGACTTTTAGCGGTATCAAACTTTGACCTTGTAGTAGGTGATAAGGAATTATTGGGTCTAATAGGACCAAATGGAGCAGGAAAGACAACAGTCTTTAATGTAATTACTGGCTTTCATATCCCAATAAAGGGAAAGATTACATTTAATAATATTGATATAACTGGTAAATCTCCAAGTTATATAGCAAAACTTGGAATATCAAGAACTTTTCAAAATATAAGATTATTTTCTAACCTAACCGTATTAGACAATGTGATGATTGCAGCACAGTTACACTTCAATATACCTTACCTACATACATTTCTAAGAACTCCGTTATTCTATAAAGTAGAAAAAGCTATTGAAAAGAAGGCACTTAATGCATTAGAATTAGTAGGACTTAAAGGAGTAAAGGATGAAATAGCCAAGAATCTCCCATATGGGGATCAAAGAAAGTTAGAAATAGCTAGAGCTATAGCTACTGAGCCAAGGTTAATATTATTAGATGAGCCAGCGGCAGGCATGAATCCAAGAGAGACAGAAGAATTAATGAAAATGATAAAATTCTTAAGAGATGAATTAGATTTAACTATCATCCTAATAGAACATGATATGAAGGTAGTAATGAATATATGTGAGAGAGTAGTAGTACTAAATTATGGAGAGATTATAGCAGAAGGAACCCCTGACGAGATAAAGACTAAACCAGAGGTATTAGAAGCCTATTTAGGCAGCAGTGCAGCAGTAGGATAATGGAGGTGTACAAGTGAAGAGATATATCAAATACTTTAATGCAGAATCAGTAACCGAAGGGCATCCGGATAAAATAGCTGATCAGATTTCAGATGCTATCTTGGATAGCTATTTAGAAAAAGATCCTGAGTCTAGAGTTGCTTGTGAAACCTTGACTACTCTTGGGTTAATTCATGTAACAGGAGAGATATCTAGTAGGGCGATGATAGATATAAATAAAGTAATAAGAGATACCGTAAGAGAAATAGGATATACTGATGCTTCTTATGGGCTTGATGCAGATAGTTGTGGTATACTCGTATCCCTCAAGGAGCAGTCTCCAGACATAGCTATGGGCGTTATAAAGGATGAAGATATTGGTGCTGGAGACCAGGGACTTATGTTCGGTTATGCAACTAATGAAGCTATGAATGTTATGGAGAGCGCCTCGTACATGCCTACACCTATAATATTAGCTCATCGCCTAGCATATAGGTTAGCGGAGGTAAGAAAATCTGGTTTTCTTCCATACCTAAGGCCTGATGGGAAAACTCAAGTTACAGTAGTCTATGATGGAGATACACCGGTAAAAGTAGACAGGGTAGTTATTGCTGCTCAGCACGATCCAGATGTGGACATGAATAGACTTAAAGAAGAGATAATAGAATATGTAATAAAGTATGTGATTCCTAAAGAATGGTTGGATAAAGATACAAAGTATTATATAAACGCTACCGGCAGATTTGTAATAGGAGGACCTGCTGGAGATGCTGGTCTTACTGGTCGAAAGATTATAGTGGATACTTATGGAGGAATGGCTAGACATGGAGGAGGTTGTTTCTCTGGTAAGGACCCTACCAAAGTTGATAGATCCGCTGCCTATATGGCTAGATATACAGCCAAGAATATAGTAGCTAGTGGGCTGGCAGACAAGTGTGAAGTGCAGGTAGCCTATGTAATAGGGGTAAGTGAACCAATTTCTCTTTATGTAGAGACTTTTAATACAGAGAAAGTAGATCCAGAGAAACTTAACAAGGTAGTAAGAGAACTCTTTGATTTTAGACCAAAGAGTATAATAGAAAATTTTAATCTCAGAAGACCTATCTATAAAAAACTAGCAGCCTATGGTCACTTTGGGAGGATAGACCTAAACCTACCTTGGGAAAGTCTCGACAAAGTAGATGAACTGAGGAATGCTTTTAATATATGATGTTCTTATAGATAGAAATGCCCCAAAAGATTTAATTTTCTCTTATTCTTCAGAAGAAGAATTACAGATAGGAGACTATGTAGCAGTCCCATTAAAAGGACATTTAGCCAGGGGCTATGTAATAAGAGAAAACAGAGATGTTTCTGCCCAAGACCATTTTGAAGTCTTGGGCAGAATATTTAAAATACCGTTAGTTTTACCATATCTTTTAGATTTGGCATACTGGATTTCAGACTACTATATGTGTAATCTATCTCAAGCTTTAGCTACTGTAATTCCTCCAGAAATACGAAATATAGATGTTGCTACCTGTAATGGTACCTTAAAAGTTAAAATCCCTAAGGCAAGAAAAAAGAAAAAGGAAAAGAGTTATTCAAGTTATATAAATCTATCCATTTATAGTTCTCCCCCTCTGGAAGCCTTTAAAACTCTTCTTATAAAACTTCCTCTTGAAAAAAGACTTAGCGTCTATCTTGAGTTTATAAAAAGAGAAATAACAGAAGATAGGAGAGTAGTTGTATTATTCCCCGAGCTAGATATTCTTCTAGCTGTGAAGGATAAGTTTAGAGAGGTGTATAATGAAGACATTGCATTAATATATAGTGGACAAAGTCCAGCAGTAAAAAATGAAGAATGGTGGCGGATAAGAAATGGAGAAGCTAAGATAGTTCTAGGGACTAGATCTGCTATATTCGCTCCTCTAAGGAATTTAGGGCTAATAATTATCGATGGAGAAGAAAGTGATAGTTATAAAGACGAAAGTAGACCTCTCTATGATGCTAGGACAGTAGCCTATAAGATTCAGGAGTTATTAGGAAGCAAAATCATACTTGGAAGTAGCACACCTACACTAGAAACTTACAGATACGTAATAGAGAATAAGATAAATATTCTTACCGATGAAGAAACAAAAGATTTAAGTAACATAAGATTGGTAAATATGAAAGGAAAAAGAGGATTCCTAAGTAGAGAACTTATACATCATTGCAAGGTATCTCTAGCTAGAAAAAAACAGATACTCATACTAGTAAACAGGAAAGGGTACTTTACTATTGAGGTTTGTAAGGCTAGTGGGTATATAG
>JBMFMV010000006.1:0-50860 GCA_049970495.1 bacterium | reverse complement strand
ATTACAGTTTTGATTGGTAAGATGACTAAACCTAATCCTTCTAGTAAACAGGCATCTTTACCTATCCTAACAAATAATACCTTAATTGATTATTTCTGCAACAGTCAGTAATTCTAATAAATTATAAGGGGGCACCATATGACACTGTAGTATAATATAGTTTAAGGGAAAGTAAAATCTTAAAAGGGGAGATCTCTATGGGTATATGTAAGTTTTGTGGAAAGCCTGCTGGCTTTTTAAGGAAAGAGCACAAGGAATGTAAAGAAAAGCATAATCAAGGGGTATTTTTAGTAACCTCTATGATTGCCTTTTCTTTAACAAGCAATGTAGAAAAAGATGAGATATTAAAGATTGCTAATGATAGTTTTATTAATGAGACTGAGCTAAAGGATATAATCCTTAATGCTTGGGAAAAGGCATTAGACAATGCTTTGATGGATAAAGTAATAACAGAAGATGAGGAGAATAGGCTTAAAGATATCTTATTTAAGTTTGGCTTTAGTATCGAGGAGTTAAGTTCTAAGCCTTCATATCTGAAGTTAGTAAAAACTCTTATTTTAAGAGATATCTTAGAGGGAAAAATCCCTAACAGGGTAAAGATAGATGGGCCTTTTCCTTTCAATCTCTTAAAAGGCGAGACAGTTATCTGGATATTTAGTAATGTAAATTACTATCAGACCCGAACATATAGACACTATACAGGTAGTTCTCAAGGTGTTAGTATTCGTGTTATGAAGGGTGTATATTATAGAGTTGGAGGATTTAAAGGATATCCCATTGAAGAATCAAAACTTACATTGATTGATCAAGGAATCCTTTGTATCACTAATGAAAATATATACTTTGGGGGAAAGTTAAAATCTTTTAGAATACCATATAACAAGATTGTTTCTTTTACCCCATATTCAGATGGTATAGGGATACACAGAGATTCAGCCAATTCCAAACCTGAGTTTTTCTTGACCGATGATGGCTGGTTTACCTATAACCTCTTAGTGAATTTAGCAAATAAACTTTAGTGAAGGTTGCAATTTCGGTTGGTAAATTAATAAATCCTTTTATTTTTCTAGTAAACTCTAATTCACTTACAAGGCAACTAGCGATTCAAGAATCTGATCCTCTATATATTATATAAACCTTTGAAATCCTCCTTTACTTACCCCCATTATCTCCCTCATAGTATACTTCGTAGTTCTCATAATATAAAAGATTACCGAATCTTCTTCTGGATTGATTGTATTCATAAGTTCCATCTTTAGTTTTTCAAATTTTGCTTCAGTTATTTCTCCTTCTAAGACAGAGTTCTGAACCCACTCTAGATATTTTCTGCCAATCTTTAAAACCTTATTAACCCTCTCCTCATTAATATCATATACCATAATGAGATACATTTGTTATAAATTATGCCAGTTACCATTCAGAAACTAAAGGTTCATATTCTTCGTCACCTATAAGATGTTTTTCTAGCTTGTATAATTCGAGTCTGATTAATCTCCTATATGATACTTCTCTTCCTATCTTCTTGTAGTTCACCGTAGTCTTTAATTTTTCTTCTAGTTTTTCTATAAAGATCTTCCTCCCTGATTCTTTAAGATAAATACCTCTAAGTTTCTCCTCAAAATCATCTGGGTTTATCATATTCTTGTTAAGTATATAAAAGATTACTCTATCTACTATAATAGGCTTAAATACTTCCGCTATATCTAGATTTAAAGAGAATCTTCGAAAATTAGTAGTATGCAAGAATCCTATCCGTGGGTCTAAATGAGTCTTGTAGATTTCAGATAAGATATAAGTATATAGTAATGAGTTACCAAAACTAATCAGAGCATTCAGTCTATTTTCAGGCGGTCTTTTAGTCCTCTTATCCATAGAAAATTCTTCGCTATTTATGATTAAATCAAAAGAGGAATAGTACACCTCTCTTATATTACCCTCTATAGCCATTAAGCTCTCTATATCTTCTTGCTTATCTAATAGCTCAGCTAATTCTTCAATCTTATCTATATAAGAAGATAGTTCCACCCCTCTATTTAGATAGTAGTTTAATACCTTTCTTATGTTTAATATAGCGCCAAAAACGAATCTGGTTGCCAAGTTGAGTCTCTTTTCTGCATCTAGATAATGTTCTGCCTGTTTAAGAATCATATATCCAGAGTTATAGTGTTCTCTTGGATAGTAGCTTCCAACGTAATATCCATAGTAGTTATAGAAGTGTAAAATTACTTCATTTTGTGTGAAGAATTCTAGAATCTCTTTATTTAGAGTAACCTCTCCAAATAGGTGTATGTCTCTTGTATTTTCTATCGGTATATATTTGTAATCCCCCTTCTCATTCTCAAAGTATATGGTATTCTGCTTTCTCTTTATCTCACCATTAGAGAAGATATAAATACTTTCACTCATGACCAGCAAAACTCCCTATACGCACAGTTAGTGCAATATTTAATCCTCTTAGCTGGAGGGGGAAGAGGATTCTGAATAATAGCTTCAATATCTCTAAACATCTTTTTAAGTTTTTCTTCTAATTCAGCGTCCAATTCCATGGGAATCCTTTTTCTCTCTTTAGGAAATAAGAGGACTCCTTTTGCTATAACTCCAATCTCTTTTAGTCTATACAGATAAAAGGCAAGTTGAAGCTTTGCGCTTTCTTCAGCCTTTGAAGTTTTCTTTATCTCTCCCACCAATAGACTTTCGTCCTTCACTTTTATAAGGTCTATCACCATATCTTCAAGCTCTATCTTCTTTCTATCCCTATCATAACTTTCATTATCAATTAGTCTGCCTATCTCTATGAATGGATGGTCCTGGTCAGGGATAATTTGCCTAGACATAAGCCAGGTCTGTCTAAGGCAGATAGAATAGCTCTGTATTATAGTACCAGTAATCTGTACTACCATAGTAGTACCGTGTCTCCTTTAGGCTTAAAGCCTGTTATCTTGTCATAATATTCAGAAAGAGAATTTTTACTTACATAACCAAAACCATTGATTATTGGCAGTATGTTTTCTACATTTTTTATAGGGACGGATATTACATATTTATAGAAATCTGCCTTTATCTTACTAAACTCGATCCTGCGTTCTATAAGGTCTTTAATCTCCTTGATTTCAGAAAATCTCTTCCATATATTTTCTGCATCATCATTTAATTCTATAAATACTTCAAATTTTTGATAATCTTCATCTATCAACTTAAAATTCTCAATCCCTTTTGTTTCATCAGTACTATTGTATTTTAGTCTATAGATTGCACTAATAAACTCATTAGATATATCGGTAGACTTCTTCTTTTGAACTTCCAGATAGTATGAGTTAACTATATCCAAAAATTCTCTTTCTTCTACTGTTTCTCTTTGGGATAAGATTCTAGCTGTTATATCTAGGAGTAGAGGATCGTATATATAAGAGGCATAGGATCTTTTGTCATCCTTTAGATATACAACTATCGTCTCTCCTTTTTCACCCCAATTTCTATTGCATCTTCCCACCGCCTGAATTACCGAATCTAATGGAGCCATATCTCTATATACTACGTCAAAGTCAATATCAACACCAGCCTCAACAAGCTGAGTAGTAACAGCTAATCTAGCCTTTTTCTTTTTTATCATTTCTATGCGTTTTAGCCTATCATAGGGTGTTAGATGTGATGACATATAGATAATCTCTTCATTAGTTTTCTCCTTTAGAAGATAGTAAAATCTTCTCGCAGAAGTTATCGTATTTAGTACAAATAGATAGCTTTTATTATCCTGAAGTTCTATATTTTCTATAAATTCTTCTAGGGTTATCTTTTTGTCTAGTTGAATCTTTAATACTACTCTGTCCATCTGTCTAAAGTATTTTTCTACATCTACTAATGAGTACATCTTTTCCCTTGGGATAATCAATGGTTGGGTTGCAGTAACAAATATTATGTAGACGTTTAGGTTCTTAGTAAGGGCTATAAATAACTCTCTCAGTAAGAGCCAGTATTTAAATGGAATTGATTGTACCTCATCTAGAATAATAATACTCCCAGCTAACCGATGAAATCTAAGTAGGAGTCTATTTCTATTTGAAATAAGGGTATGAAAGAGTTGAACAAATGTTGTAACTATGATTTCTGAGTTCCATCCCTCGATGAGTAATCTTGCCTCTTCTGGCTCAAACTCGTTATCCTTTGTCTTATAGTAGATGTCTGATAGGTGATGGTGCTTTATTAGTATGTCTGTATCTAAGGGGATATCGCTAGTTTTAAGGATATTCTCTATCTCCTTTGCGTTCTGGTCTATTATGCTTAAGAATGGAAGAGAGTATATAATACGAGGTATATACCCATTTTCTCTATAAATCTTATCCCTAAGCTTTAAAGCAAAAGCTAGAGATGTAAACGTCTTGCCAAGCCCAGTAGGAAGATTTAGAGAGTATATCTTCTGGTTTAGGTCTATATTAGTATTGATTACCTCTCTGTAAGCTTCTTCTCGCAACTGATTTATGTATATATCCTTATATTCTTTGGTTGATTTATACCTATCTACTATAAGGTAAGGAAGCTCTAGTTTTCTTCGCTCTAGTATACTTTTAATGCCTACATCATTTTTATCCGCATCAATAAGAAGAGAAAATACCAGGTTAGATAATAAATACATCTCTATATTTTTCTCTTGTTCTAGTTTTCTAAATTTCCTCCTAAGAATCTTAAGATGCTCTTTTGTATAGGAGACGCTATCTCTTAGCCTCTCTTTATTCAGATTTAGCGTAAATCCATTCCTTTGTAAGATCTCTATAAGGGTAGAAAACTTCTCACTATTGATACTATCTATCTGTTTATAGAGAAGATCTTCATCATCATTGTCTAGGATAGATTCTGATGTAATATCCTTTAGGTCTCCATGGTGTCTTTTTATAGAGAAAAAGGCTATAAATGCAAGGAGTAATTTTTGTTCTTCACTTAAACTTCCATTCTCTTTAAATTCGTCTAATGTAACAAGGAAAGAAGCTACAGAAGAAAGGAGTGAATGATGGGTCTCTTTCATACACTTAAGTTTACTCTGTTTTGCCTCATCGGAGAAGAGATATTCCTGAAAATATCCAGTAGCCTTACCTAAATCATGGCACAGACTACAGACTTTGACTAATCTTTTTATCTCATCCTTTTTAAATAAATGCAAATCTTTTAAAGGAATTTCCTCTAGATTCTTAATTGCCAAGTTAGCAACGTTTATTAGGTGTATTTCTAAGGGTTTATCAGGGTGGGAGTATAGTCTAGAAGAGATAGATACAGGTTCCATCTTCCCCTTCCCAGATATCCTTTACTTTTGCTATTATCTTATTACCCTGAGATTCGTAGAGAATATCTTCGTACTTTAGTACTATCCGGTCTTGATCCATATCTACCGGGATTCTCTCTTTAAAATACCTATTACCCTCTTTAAGTTTTAATCCTTCTATAAGAATAGAGGTTGGTATAATAGATGAGACTTCTACTTCTCCTTCTTCCCTTTTCCTAAACTCTAAGGTCCCAAAATAACTAAAGTCTGCAAGAAGTTCGCTTAAGCCTAGGGAGACAGTAAAGAAAGTCTTATGAGATTTTATATTTTTTGCTAGCCTATCAAAGATCTCATCTTCCCTATGTGAGACATAAATCCTATAGGCAGGATCCTTTACAAATTCACTAGGTATTTGAGTTCTTGCTTCATGAGTTCCCTTCTTTGTTGGACGCCAGAAATTTCCTTTGGTGTTTATATAGTTTAATCCAAGTCGTACTTTCTTTATTGGCTTTAGGATTTGTATTGCTATAGCGCATTTGTCCCTAGAGAATACTCTTAGATAATCATTTTTATCGCATCCTATGATAGCCCCTAATATACCTTTTACAGTAGGAGGGGGAGGAAAGGAGAACGTTAGCAGAGAAGATGTGGTATAGAATCTTTTAAAGTGAGCAAAATCTCCCCATATATCAAATATTAAGATCTTCATCTTTGCCTCCTAAAAAGGAAGCTCTTCTAGTGTAACTCCAGTAAGGGCTCCTTGGAGAGAAACCTTTTGACCATTAAGTGACAATTGAACCCTGTCGTCTATCTTGTATCTTATTTTAAGAATGCTATCTTTATTCATGTCTAAAATCTTTGCTAATTCGGTTATATCAAGTACCCCATCAGTTATATCTCTTATCTTTTCATCGTTTTTATCAGAGATAAACCTTATTCTTTTGTCTAGCTCTCCTATATGGTAGTTCTCTTCTTTATGAATCACTTGCAAAAGTAATCTAGGCATCTGTCCAACCTTAGATGTAGAGATAAGATTCTTAGTTCCATTCCAGATAGCTTCCAATAACAACTCTACATCTTCTTCTGTTAGAGGTATATTCTGGGATTTCACTGCGTTTTCATTTACAATACCATAGAAGACGATAAGAGAATAGGGGAGTATATATTTTTCAGTAAAAGTTCCTTGTCTTCTATCTTGAGCAGATGGCATTACAGTAGTTCCTTTTATATAGGCCATATCGACTCTATGAAGTGAGTGGCCGTATTTAAATTGGACAGGACCAGTTAAAGTCATTGTTTTATCTTTTACCGCGGTAGTAGCTCCAAAAAGTCTCACATCTATACATTTCTCGATAAGTTCATTGTTATCTTTAAACTCTTCTAACCTTTTCTCTTTGGTTCTCAGATTTCCATCGTCTTCCCTTATCTCTCTTATGAACACCTCTTTACCTTTGTAATCAAAGAGATAATCCCTAACAGTCCTCTTTAGTCTAACATCGGTAACAATATTGATGCCAGTTTCTTCGTCTATACGTGGCTTATTCTCATCTAGGGGATCTCCATTAGGATTAATATTCGTGGCATCATACAAGAATAAAATTTCTGAGCGATTCTTAACTATTTCACTCATTTTTTTATACCTCCTCCACTTCAATTTCTTCTTTTACTAACTCCTTATTAGGATACACAATATCAGCAACCTCTTGGACAAGATTCATTCCACAGGCAAAGTAAAAGTTCATCTCATCTACACTCATCCCCCAGTTATCCCCTGCCAATAATAAATAATGAGAAGCTTCCTCTGCCAATATTCTCTTACCCTTATCAAATGCGTTATACTCCTCTAGCTTATTCTGAATCTTAGGTAAGAGCCCAATAAAGTCTTTCTTGTCCATCTTTAGACTCTTAAGCTCTTTTATAAAAGGTTTTGAGTTTCTATCCTTATACTGCTTCCTAAGTAAAAGCTCAGTTAAAGCTCCAAGAAGAAATAATCCCCTCTTTGCAGGAGTTTCAAAGGTAGGATCATATTTCTTAAATAGGTCATCAAAAATTCTTGATTCCATAGGTTTCACCTCCATATCTACTAGATTTAAATTCTCCAAGAAGATAATACTTATAAGAGCATCTCTTACAATATAACGTAGGTTCTGGTCTTTTATAAAATTATCTCTTATCCTCATCATCAAGAAGTTCATTATAAAACTTCTATCTATAGCTCTATCCTTAAAGACAGAATCTACGAGTTCTAAAAAGTATTTATCTAGATCATATTCTCTATTGTTGGGATCAGACTTTGAAAAAAAGTTTCTTATTGTTTTAAATGTAAAGTTCTCATCAAATAATCTATCTACATACTCTTTAGCCAAAAAGATACGTTTCAATCTAGAGGGAAAGACATCTTCTATCAATAAAAGAATCTTTTCTGCAGCCCGTTGTTCCTTTATAAAGAGAAAGTTAAGGGTTAATAAATCCTGTGAATCCTTTAAATAATCTAGAATTTCTTCTTCATCAGCTAAATAAGCCCTTTTAACTTCTTTTTTGAGAGAAAATATCTTCGAAGAGTTAATAAATATGTCTACTACATCTTTCATAGCATCCTTTCCTACAATAAATTTGGGAATGAGTTGGTAAGTTAGTCCTGCAAATTTAAACTCAAGATTTTCTTTTATAAATCTTTTACCCTCTTCTAGAGCTATCTTACAATCAAGACATACAGGAAAGTTTCTCCAGGCTAAGGCTTCTTTAAATCCTCCAACTATAAAGCCAGGCTTATCTAGGGTATAGAATGCATATACTCCTGCATTACCTATAACTACATCCTTCTTCTCTTTGCATATAGAGCATACCTTATCCTCAGAGAAGATCTCTAAGTCTTTTCTTTCTACATTCTTCCTTAATAATCTTCTAAATACTTCAAAGTCTCCAGGATAATAATCTTCTCCATCCTTTTCTATCTTTATAGTTATGAATATAGATTCTTTCTTGGGTATATCTTGGCGTACTTCTCCAATTCTCTGCATGATATACTCTTTATTCTTTTCTAGCTCCTCTTGGATTCTAGTCAAGAATGTACGGTCCTCTGTGCCAAGATTTATATTCTTATCCTTAAGGGTTCTATTAAACCAGCCAAGTATCTTCATTGGAAAAGTTTTCTCTGGTTCTGTAAGTTTAGCAGTAGGTGAAAAGTCAGGTCCATTACCCGAGCCACTTCGATAAAGGTATCTCATTATATAGTCTCTTTTATACTCTTCTACCTCAACATCCGAAAAGTATAGATTATTTTCTTCCTTCTTAAATGTGATAGTAAGCACATTCTTATATTTACCATTGGAATTTGGGTCCTCCACAAGGCTCTCTAAAATGTCCTTATTCTCTCTCTTTATAACTAACTCCCCAAGTTCTTTTACCGCTTCAAGCATCTCTTTCACCTCCTTTCCAAACTTCCCACATTCCAAAACCTTCAGAATTTTTACTTCCTAGACCAGCCTCATAGGTAACAGATATGAGTTCGGGGCTTCCAGATAATTTGTATATGCCAGTCCATCCCTCAACAGGGTTGTTCTTGAAAAAGACTATCGAATGGTTCTTTTCTATAGAGAATTTATAAGGTTTTATAGAAAGGCTAAGATTTTTTGGATCCTTCCCATATATTAAAAGGTATTTTTTCTTTGCATTCTCCTCTATAAGTTTTTGGAATTCTTCTTCATCCGGTTTGTAATAATAGACGTTCTTTTTATTCCCTTCTTCTCTTGTGCTATACATCGTTACTGGAGAAAGCATTTTTATTATTACTTTATCTTCGATTCTCGGAAGAGTAAGAATCTCAAGCTGAGAGAGAAATATGCGTTGATTAAAAATGGTAAACTCTCTCTTTTTAAAGGCTCCCTCTCCTAAGTCTTCCACAATATTATTATGTGGAGACGAGAAATAGAAAGAGATTCTATTCTTGAATACTAATAGTTTTCCTCCATCTTTTCTAGCTCCTTTTTCTGTAATTCTAGAGAAGGTAAAAAGCTTAAATTTTCTCTTACCAAAAACAAAGCCATCTCTATGTAGCTTTGTGGCAAGTTCACTTGAAAATATCCTGTATATTAGGCTTTGAATGTAATAATTATAATGTAAAGGTAAAATTATACTCTCTCCATCTAGTTTTTCATAGGTAAGCTTTACTCTCATAGTCCACTCTCCTACTTCTATTCAGTTTAAAAACAACTCTTAGTAACACAGAGTTAACCTTTCCCTACATCGCTTGAGGTAACTCAAGCAATCTACACTTCTATCTAATGATAATACTTTTTATATAGCACTTCAACCCCTTCTCCTTCCTTAGGAAGGATTGTATCTTGCCAAAGTGTCAAATTATGTCCCCTTTGATAAAATTCAAGAAGAACTTTTAAAGTCCACATTCCACATGTGTCATTTCTATATTAGAATTTTCTTGGAAACTTCCTTTACTGAGGAAAGACAAAATAAAGGGAATTTACCTCGAAGAGGGCCTTCGATTAATTCTAATGTACAGAAAAATGTTCTAAGTTAGAAGTTATTTATTCCTGAGCTTCTCAATGGCAGTTCTTAGGAAACCATTAGATTCATCTAAAAGCCTTTTACTATCTTCTGGGCTTAAATTTCCTATGATACTTATTATGGCTTCTTTTACATTCATATTACAGGCCTTTAATCTTTCTAATGCTAGATCTTCTGTAGCTCCTGTAATCTTTTTTATTATTCTAACAGCCCTATTTATGAGTTTTTGATTAGTTGGCTTTACATCGACCATAATATTTCCATAGATTTTACCCAATTTTGCCATACTTATAGTACTAAACATATTTAATACTAATTTCTGCGATGTTCCAGCCTTAAGTCTAGTAGAACCTGCTATTACTTCTGGTCCTGTATCTATCTCTATTGCTACATCTACAAAACTCTTAGCAGGAGAGTTATAGTTATTAGTCACTAAGATAGTCCTTGCTCCCCTTTCGTAAGCCTCTTCCAAGGCTGAAATTACAAATGGAGTGGTTCCACTAGCAGTTATGCCTACGACTATATCATTTTCTGTCACATTTCTTTTTTTTATCTCTTCTTTTCCGCTTTCCACATCATCTTCTGCATATTCTACTGCAGAAGTAATGGCCTTTTCTCCTCCGGCAATTATTGTTTGAACCATTTTTGGGTCAACACCAAAGGTAGGTGGACATTCTGCAGCATCTAAGACACCTAACCTCCCACTAGTTCCAGCTCCAACATAGAAAAGTCTTCCACCATTCTTTAATCCATCTACTATGATATCTATAGCCTTAGCTATATCAGGTAGAACTTTCTCGATAGCCAGAGGAACTTTCTTATCCTCTTGGTTCATAAGTTTAACCATCTCTAAAGTGCTTAATAGATCAAAATTTGAAGTAAGTTCATTATAATCCTCTGTTCCCACTTAAACTTCACCCCTTCTCTAGAAATTTTTGTCCTATTATTATAGCCCCAAATATAGGCTCTGCCTTAGCAGGAAAGATATTACTATTTGGGAATTTTTCTTTTACAAATCTAATAAAAGTTTCAGTTACAATACCCTTCGCCTTAAAAAATCCTCCAGTATACGCTATACTAAATTTATCTTCCCTTTGATATCCCAATCCTTCTGCTGTAGAGATAGCTAAAAGGCTAAGCTCATATGATGCGGATTTAAGTATATCTAAGGCCACTTTATCTCCCATCTCTCCGGCCTTTACCACATATTTAGCAAAACTTGATATTATATCTTTAGCCTTCTCATAGATTATCTTTATCAAGACTTCCATATCTCCGGGACCTAGATATTCACAAATCATATCTAAGAGAATAGTCTTTTCTCCCCTTCCATCATAGGCTTTAAGTCCTGCTATAATTCCCCTTCTACCAACATCAAAAGCACTACCCTCATCTCCTAAAAGGTATCCCCATCCACCAGTTCTTTTTTCTAAGTTATTTCTCCTTCCATATCCAATTGAACCTGTACCCGCTATTATTATTACGCCCTCTGTGTCTAAAAGTGCTCCCACAAGAGCAATATGTGCATCAGTAGTTACTATCACCTCTTTTGATATATTTAAAGAGAGTAAGAATTCTTTCAATTCCCATTCTATTTTTGATACTCCAGCTACACCAGCACTAATTAGATCAACTCTAATGCCTGGGACTTGTCTTAAGGCAGTTTCTATACCCTCTATAATATTCTCTTTAGCGACTTTTTTCGGAGTTGTAGTCCAGTTAGATGGCCCACTATAAGCCCTAGAAATTATCTCTCCAGTCTCTGTAGCAATTGCTACCTCTGTCTTGGTTCCTCCTCCATCTATACCAAGGATGTATCTTACCAAATAGTCCCCTCCTCACTTATAGATTAGATACTTATTTCTAATTATCAAAAACTTCTCCATATCTTTCTTCCAAACCTTTATAATCTCTTTTGGTTCTATTCCGCTTTCTATATACCTTCTGACTTTATCAGTTCCCATACTCAAATCGAATATATATCTCTCACCAGATTTATCCCCCCAGTTAAAATCTTTAGGATAGAGCCTATATATAATATCTAGGATATTTATACATAGCTCTAGAGGTTTAAATTTATCTTTATCGATTATGTATATTTCTACCCCTTTACATAATTTATTTTGAAACTTAGAATATCGAGGTATAAAATAAGCACTTCTAAAAAAGACCCCTTCAATTTTTCTTCTTAAAAGCTCTACGATTAACCTATCCGGGTCAATATAAGGAGCCCCTACAAAATGAAATGGCTTAGTTGTTCCCACCCCTACAGAGAGATATGTATCTCCTATCGGTCCTGTGCAAGGATATAACATTACAGTCTCAAAATCAGGTATATTTGGAGAAGACATAACCCAATATAAACCTGTCTGATTAAATTTCATATCCCTCCTCCATCCATTCATGGGGACCACTGTTAACTTAGAAGATATCTTAAATTCGCTGTTAAACATAAGTGCCAATTCTCCAATCGTCATCCCATATATATTAGGTATAGGATATAAACCAATAAATGAGCTAAATTCCGGCTCTAACACAGGACCATCTACATATATTCCTCCAAGAGGGTTAGGCCTATCTAGGACTATAAACTCTATATTGTTTTCCTTCGCTGACTGCATAGCCAGAGCCATAGTAGATATATAGGTATAATGTCTTACCCCTACATCTTGGATATCAAATATAAGGACATCAACATTTTTTAACATCTCCTTTGTAGGTTTTCTTGTTTCTCCATAGAGGCTATAGACAGGAAGTCCGGTCTTTTCATCCGTATAACTCTTTACATACTCCCCGGCTAGCCTTTCCCCCCTTATCCCATGTTCTGGAGCAAAGAGGGTGGTAAGTCTTATCCCCGGGAATCTATATAGGATATCTATATTACTTCTTAAACAACTATCTACTCCAGTCTGATTCGTTACAAGGCCTATTCGTTTTCCCTTTATAAGAGAAAACCTTTCATCCAATAATACCTCTAATCCCAGTTTTACTCTACTATCTACCATCTTTACTCTACTAAATATAAGGGTTATTAAAATTAAGAGTGTTATTATTCTACTTATTCTAGACATCACTATAGAGTTTATCATATAAAACAAATTGAGACTAGCCTCAATAGTTTTGAATAAACTTCGGTAAGGGATACTGACATCTTTTTGTCATCACAAAACCGATAGGCCAAAGTGATCCTTATATTAGAAATTGAAATTCTATGGTAAAATTCTTCTATGGAAGAATATCTTAAAAAGTTTATTGCAGAGCTAAAAGCTATAGAAGATAGAGCTAAGCCCCTTGTAGACGAAAGGATACATCAATTCAAAAGACTAGGTTCTTATGGTTCAGAAGAGGAGCTTTTTTCTGAGTTAAGCTTCTGTGTCCTTACTGCTAACTGGAGCGCTATTGGTGGGATAAAAGCCCAAGAGAAGATAGGAACGCTAGGCTTTATAGAATATTCACAGGAAGAACTCTCACAGATTCTATCTGAATTAGGGCATCGCTTTCCAAATAAAAGGGCAGAGTTTATAGTTAAAAATAGAGGTCTCTTAGGAAAACTCAGAAAATTTATCTCTTTGCCTTCAACAGAGGCAAGAAAAGAATTGGTAAAATCTGCCAAAGGAATTGGGTGGAAAGAATCTAGTCACTTCTTAAGAAACGTTGGAAACTTAGATGTCGGTATCCTAGATCGACATATACTCAGAGTGCTTAAAGTCGTAAGATTAATCGATACTATTCCTAAGAATTGGACAGAGAAGAGATATCTTCTTATTGAAGAGAGATTTAAAGAGTTATCTTATAGGTTTGGCAGATTACCTGGAGAAACCGACTTATACATTTGGTATCTTGTAAAAGGTAAAGTAGAAAAGTAAATTACTTGACTTAATAAAAATTTTTGATAATATTAAGTAAATAATAAAAATTATTGTTTAGGAGGTAGATAATATGAGAAGAATGACTGAAGAAAGTCTTAAATCAGCGTTTGCAGGTGAAAGTCAAGCCCACATGAAGTATACAATTTTTGCTGAGATTGCAGAACAAGAAGGCAGACCCAATTTAGCCCGACTATTTAGGGCAATAGCAGACGCAGAAAAGATTCACGCAACAAATCACTTAAGAGCCCTATCTGGAATAAAAGGGTCTTCAGACAATATACAGGTCTGTATCGATGGAGAAAACTTTGAAGTCCAAGAGATGTACCCAGCTTATAATGCTATAGCTGAATTACAGAGTGAGCCAGAGGCAAAGAGAAGCATACACTTTGCCCTTGAAGCAGAAAAGATACACTCTGCCATGTATCAGAAGGCAAAGCAAGCTGTAGAAAGTGGAAACGATGTAGAGATAGGGGATATATACATATGTCAGGTATGTGGACATACAGTAGAAGGGTCCGCTCCTGACAGATGCCCTATATGTGGTGCACCAAAAGAAAAATTCAAAAAATTCTAGTAAGAGGTGATTTTTATGAGTAAGTGGAGATGTGGAGTCTGCGGCATAGTCCTAGATGTAGAGAATCCACCTGAGGTATGTCCAAAGTGTGGAGCACCTAGAGAGAAGTTTACGCAGATCCCAGAGGATCAGGTTAAACTTATAGACAGATCAAGGTTTACCAATGGGCTTCATATAGAGCTATTCACTTTAATGGCAAAGGTTGCTGAACTAGCACAAAAGGGTATAGATGATAACTTGGATCCGCCATGTGTCAAGATCTTTACTGAGGCAAAAGAACAGGCTCTTCTTTTCCAGCAGAAGATAAAGGCTGAGATTCAGGGCCATATAAGTAAGGGTAAGTGGGGATAGAGTAATATAAAAGTCTAGAAAGTTATCATAAAGCCCTCTTAGGATAAATAGATACCTAAGGGGGCTTTAATTTTTAAATACTATCTTTTTTGTTATACTATTCTGTGGAGGTGATGCCTTTGTACAGGATAGGCAAAGAAGAGTTAGAAGAGATATGGAAGGTCCTCGAGAGTAAACAACTCTCTAGGTATGGGGATCCTCAAGAGGGCCACCTGCAGGAGGTAGTAACATTCGAAAGGGAATGGGCGGAAAAGATAGGTACTAAATATGCGTTACTTATGGCTGGCGGAGGGACATCTGCTCTAGCAAGTGGCTTAATTGGACTTGGTATAGGTCCTGGAGATGAGGTTATTGTCCCTGGTTATACCTTTATTGCTACAGCATCTGCGGTCTTAAATGCCGGAGCCATCCCAGTTATAGCAGAGATAGATGAAAGTCTGACATTAGATCCAGAAGACTTAGAAAGAAAGATTACCCCAAATACTAAAGCTGTTATACCGGTTCATATGCAAGGACTTCCGGCTAATATGGACAGGATAATAGAAATAGCAAAGAGGTATAAGATAAAAGTGATAGAAGATGCCTGTCAAGCAGTGGGTGGAAGTTATAAAGGAAAGCGATTAGGAAGTCTAGGTGATGTTGGAGTATTTAGCTTTAACTACTATAAGATAATAAGCTGTGGAGAAGGTGGATGTATAGTAACAGATGACAGATTAGTCTATGAGAGAGTCTTAGTTTATCATGATAGTGGGTTTGTCTTTCTTAGCCCATCCCCTAAAGAGGTTAATATACCAATATTTATAGGGCTTCAATTAAGAGCTAATGAAATTATGGGGGCAATATTACGTGTTCAGCTTAGAAGATTAGATGGTATACTTGCAGACCTAAGGCGTATCAAAAGAATTTTTATAGATGAACTAAAAACTACAGGGGTAAAGCTTGTTCCAGCTAATGACCCGGAAGGGGACTGTGGGGTAGTAGTAGGTATTCAGTTTGAATCGGAGAAAGAAGCTAGAGGATTTGCTCAGAAGGAAGAAGTTAAAGGATGGTTACCTATAGATACAGGTAAGCATGTATATTCTAATTGGGAGCCAATCTTAGAACATAGAGTTGGCCATCACCCAAGAATGAACCCCTTTGAATTTCCAGAGAATAGGGATCTTAGGATAAATTACTCAAAAGATATGTGTCCTAAAACATTAGATATCCTTAGCAGGACTGTCTTTATATCAATTAATCCCGACTGGAAAGATGAAGAGATTGAATCTAGAATAAAGGCTTGTAAAAAGGCTCTTAGTTAAAACTAAAATAGGAGGGACTTAAGTGAAAAATCATAGAGGATTTTTTAGTATACTAAAGGTTGTAGTATCAATACTTTCTATATTTATTATCGCTGGAGTTAATGGATGTAATTGTAGTAAACCCTTTATAGAAAAGGTTGAAGTATGGATAGATAGAGATACTACTGATAATGAACCCTTTGAAGAGCAGGTGATTCCTATAGGATTGACCTATAAAATTCCTCAAAATACAAGCTTTAGAATAAAAATAAAGATCCAAGAACCTCTATCTAGCAGCGAATTAGCTAATAGTATAGTCCAAATTACCCCTTCAATATCTATCCCTATAGAATTACTAGAAGACTCCATATATAAAGCAGATTATGATAACCTTACTGGAACTTTAGGGGTTGGAACATACAACGTTACAATAATTATTAATCATAGTGGAAAGATTTTAACCCAGAGCATTATTATACAGATTGAACAAACAGCTATTTGACAGGGAAATCTTGAGATGATAATATTGAATATAGAAAAATACCTGTTGGGAGGAGGTAAGATTATGGCAGAAATACTAAGTTTAGATGTAAATCCCACTTCTGGAAGACAGGGAGATATGGTAACAGTTATTGTCAAGGCATCTCCAGATACCAAGGCTGTCTATGGAAGAATACCTGAATATGGTTACATGATTCAGTTCCAGAAGGAAGGAGATCAATTCAAACTTTCTATGCAAGTTCCTTATGGAGCGCCTCCAGGAACGTATATGGTCTCGGTGTATCCAGTAGACAATGAAGGTAATAGGGGTACAGAAAAGAGGTTTAATTTCCAAGTTCTATAAATTCTTCTAATGGAACGTTGAGAGCCTTAAGGACATCAAAGATTTCTCTATACCTTTCTTCTCTTCTACATAATTCAATCTCTTTTCTAATTCTAGCTATACCAACAGTCCTTAAGGCTCCATATTTCACTGCATTCTCCATAAGGCTATACGTATATGGTTCTATAGTAAAACCAAGCCTTACACTAAATCTTACTGCCCTGAAGATACGAGTAGGGTCATCTATAAAACTTTTATCGTGGAGGACTCTTATTATTCTGTTCTCTAGGTCTCTTGTTCCTCCTAAAGGGTCTAGAATCTCACCTATCTTTTTATTTGAATAAATAGGAATAGCTAAGGCATTTATAGTAAAATCTCTCCTATATAGGTCTTCTTTAATTTTTCCGGGTTCTACTAAAGGTAATGCTCCAGGCTTAGGATAGACCTCTTTTCTTGCAATCGCTATATCGATATGTTCTATATCTTTATGACTCACAGAAAACTTGAAAGTATAAAACCTCTTAAGCAGCCTTCCTTTTTTATTGAGGCTTTCGATATATTCTAGAAATCTATCCACTGAGGTCTCTACTACTAAATCTATGTCTTTTATCTTTAAACCAAGAAGTATATCTCTGAGAGTTCCGCCTACAAGATAGATAGGAATATCTCTCTTATGGGCGTTTTCCAAACATAAGTCTACGTCATGAATAGACAGAATAGATGAGAGTAGGTCTTCTAACCTCATTTTGACTTATAGATACCGCCTTCTTTATAAGCTCTATGCTATCTTTTAATTTTTCATCATCGTTATAGTATATCTCTAGTATAGTTTCTCCCTTGTTTACATAATCTCCAATCTTTTTCTTAAGCACTATTCCCACATTAGGGTCTATAATATCTTCTTTTTTATACCTTCCGGCTCCTAGAGCTCTAACCGCTTCTCCTATAAGATAGGCGTCTAGGCGCTCTATATAACCAGCATCCGAAACCGAAAAATCGTATATTCTAGCTAAAGGGGTAAGTTTACTAATATCGCCACCTTGAGCCCTCACCATCTCATTGAATTTATCAAAAGCCTTACCATTTTTTAAGACCTCTTTTGCCAAATCTTTCGAGGCTATAGTTCCTACAACCTCAATAGCCAATTCTTCTAAGTCTTGAGGCCCATTTCCTTTTAAGGTCTCTATAGCTTCTATAACTTCCAGTAGATTCCCAACTGCATAACCAAGTGGCTGATTCATATCTGATACTATCGCCTTTACTTCTCTACCAAAAGACTTTCCTATCTCTATAAGCCAGGAAGTTAGCTCTTCTGCATCTTTAAGACTCTTCATAAATGCACCCGAGCCCACCTTGACATCAAATATTATTGTTTTTGCCCCTCCAGCTACCTTCTTACTAAGGATACTACTGGTTATAAGGGAGATATTATCTACCGTCCCCGTAACATCTCTTAAAGAGTAGATATCTTTCTCAACAGGAACTAGGTCTTCTGTCTGACTTATTATACTGCATCCTATATCTTCTACTAATCTTTTGAATTCTTCTAGAGTAAGATTAGTCTTAAATCCAGGGATAGCCTCTAACTTGTCTATGGTTCCTCCTGTATGCCCTAGTCCTCTGCCAGAAAGCTTAGCTACCTTAAACCCAAGAGAGGCTAAAAGTGGAACTACCACAAAACTAAGTTTATCACCTACTCCACCAGTTGAATGTTTGTCCACTACGGGAAAATTCCATATAACTGTTCTACCTGTTGATAGTATGGCAGAGATAAGATGTCTAGTTTCCTCCTTCGATAGACCTCTAATAAAAGAGGCCATAAGCCAGGCACTCACTTGATAGTCCTTTATCTCTTTTCTGTAGAATCCATCTATAAAGAACTCTATCTCTTCCTTGGTTAATTCGTATCCATCTCTCTTTTTAATAATAACCTCTATGGCATTCATACTGACATCCCTCTTTTTATCCATTCTCTTAATAAGCGTTCTAAATTTTTACTTATCTTGCTCCCTACCCTTAGAACCTCTTCATGAGTCACAGGGGAAAGGTCATCTTTATACACATTTGTTATACAAGATAGACCAACTACATCCATTCCTAAACTCCTAGCTTTTATAACCTCTAATACTGTCGACATCCCTACCGCATCCCCCCCTATAGTCCTGAAAAACTTTATCTCTGCTAGGGTCTCATATGTTGGTCCTTTCACTCCGATATAAACGCCTTCTTTTAAATCTATCCCAATCTCTTCTCCAATCTCCTTCAATTGTCTTCTCAGCCTATAAGAGTATGCATTTTTCATGTCAACAAAGTTTGGTCCTCCGATAAGAGGATTTTCTCCAGTAAGATTTATGTGGTCCTTTATAAGCATTATATCTCCAGGGTTATAGGCTTCATTTATACCTCCACTAGCATTTGTCAAAATTAAAGTGTTTACTCCTAGATATCCAAGTATCTCTATAGGAAAGACCACCTCTTTAGGCGAATATCCTTCATAGAGATGATATCTACCTCTCATAACAACTACTTCACAATCCTCAATCTTGACTACGTCGAGTCTTCCCTTATGTCCGGGCACCGTTGCTAGAGGCATATTAGGGATCTCTCTATAATCTATGGTAAACAGAATATGCTGATCAAATATCTCAAGACCAGAGCCTAAGATAATACCAACTCTCTGTTTGAAACTGTACCTCTTGGTAAGAAATTCTATAGTCTCTTTTATCCTGTCCATAAATTTCCTCCTATCTTTAATTATAACAGGTGGATAAAGTTCCCCTTTTTATTACACCTCTGGGACTTGACTAATCCAGTATAATTCTGTATAGAATTGTCCTTTTGATTTTTAAGTGGGATAAAATTTTTTAATTTTCCACAAGATATTTTAGTGGTAGAAAAATAATAAATTTATCCACAAGAGTAATAGATAGGTGTTTTAAATACTAAATTATATACAACCCACTATAGCTCAAAATTTATAAACCACCAGTAAGGAGAGTAATCTCATCATCAGTTATGATATAATAGATTTATGAGTACAGGATGGATAGAAGTAATATGTGGAAGCATGTTTAGTGGAAAAAGCGAGGAACTTATAAGGAGGGTAAGAAGAGCTGAGATAGCTCGTCAGAAGGTGCAAGTATTTAAGCCTGCTTTAGATACTAGATATGCAAATAGAGAGGTAGTTTCTCATGATGGCAATAAGGTCTCTGCTTATACTGTAGAAAGGGCAAGAGAGATAATTGAACTTTTATTACCGGATACTCAAATAGTAGCAATAGACGAAGCTCAATTCTTTGATGATGAGATAGTAGATGTGTGTCAAATGTTAGCAGATAACGGAAGGAGAGTAATTGTTGCAGGATTAGATCAAGATTTTAGGGGAGAGCCTTTTGGCCCAATGCCAAAACTATTAGCAGTTGCAGAAAAAGTAGATAAGCTACAAGCGATATGTATGGTCTGCGGCAATCCTGCTAGCAGGACCCAGAGACTAATAAATGGAGAACCTGCATATTACGATGATCCTACTATACTTATAGGAGCAGAAGACGTATATGAAGCTAGATGCAGAGAGCACCACATAGTAAGAAGGAGGAAGTAAAGTGCAGATTGGAGGCCAAGCAGTAATTGAAGGGGTAATGATGAGAGGTCCCAATAGTTTTAGTGTCGCAGTAAGGACTCAGTCTAATGGGGTAAAGGTTCATAAGTTTAACACTAAGAGTATAGTAAATAGCAGAGTAGGTAAGATTCCTATTTTAAGGGGATTTATAGTTTTAATAGATAGTCTAGTTCTAGGTATAAAGGCACTTAATATATCTGCAGAAGAATACGGTGGAGAAGATGTAAAGCTCTCTAACAGAGATATCTTTTTTGCTATGGCTATGGGAATAGGGCTAGGCATATTGCTCTTTATTGTATTCCCTGCATTTATAGCAAGGATATTTCAGAATGTTATTTCATCAGCTTTTTTAGTCAATATATTAGAAGGCTTAGTTAGGATTGGAGTTTTTCTTATCTACCTATATTCATTCTCTTTTATAAAAGATATTAGAAGAGTCTTTGAATATCATGGGGCTGAGCATAAGGTAATCTTTACATACGAAAAAGGAGAACCTCTTACGGTAGATAATGCTATAAAAAATAGCAGATTACATCCTAGATGTGGAACAAGCTTCTTATTAATAGTAATGGTTGTAAGTATCTTAGTGTTCTCTCTTCTTGGAAAACAGACTTTACTCCTAAGAATAGTCTCTAGGATAGCACTTATCCCTATAGTAGCAGGGATATCCTATGAAATGATAAGATTGACCTCTAAATATAGGAATTCAAAAATAATACAACTTGTAACTTCTCCGGGGTTGGCTCTTCAATATCTTACTACAAGAGAGCCTTCTCCTGACCAGATTGAGGTAGCTATTGAGGCGGTGAAATCAATCTTAAGTTTAGAGGGTGTGTCAGATGTGGGATAAGTTGGAAGAGATAGAAAAAAAATATATAGAGTTAGAATTATCTCTAGCTAAGCCAGAAGTAATAGCAAACCAAGAATTATTCCAAGAATTGGCAAAAACCTATGGTGAACTTGGAGAGATTGTCGGCGTCTATAGAGAATATAAGCGGATAGAGAAAGAGATAAATGACCTAAGGTCTCTTCTAGATGACCCAGATCTAGGTCCTATGGCAGAAGAAGAGTTGGAAAAGCTAGAGGAAAAGAAGGAAAAATTAGAAGAGGAGCTCAAGATTAAACTACTGCCTAAAGACTATCGAGATGAAAGAAACGTTATTATGGAGATAAGGGCAGGAACAGGTGGAGAGGAAGCTGCCCTTTTTGCAGGGGATCTTCTAAGGATGTATCTTAGGTATGTAGAGCGTAAGGGATGGAAAGCAGAAATAATGAGTAGCAACCCGACAGACCTAGGAGGATATAAAGAGGTTATTGTTTCTATTCAAGGAAGGGGAGCCTACAGCAGATTAAAGTTTGAAAGTGGGGTTCATAGGGTTCAAAGAGTCCCCATTACAGAGTCTGGAGGCAGAATACATACCTCTACTGCTACTGTAGCTATACTACCCGAAGCAACTGAGGTAGAAATAGAAATAAAGCCAGAAGATATAAAGATAGATACCTTTAGAGCTGGAGGACATGGTGGGCAAAATGTCAACAAGGTTGAGACTGCGGTAAGAGTAACACATATCCCAACAGGGATAGTAGTTACATGCCAGGATGAAAGGTCTCAATATCAAAATAAAGAAAAAGCTTTAAAGATATTGAGAGCTCATCTTTTAGAGATAAAAGAGAGAGAAAGAGAAAGGGAAGAGACTGAACTTAGGAGAAGTCAAGTAGGTTCAGGTGAACGTAGTGAAAAGATAAGGACGTATAACTTTCCACAGAATAGAGTTACTGATCATAGAATAGGACTAACCCTTTACAACTTACAGGATGTATTAGATGGAGACCTAGACGAACTCATAGATGCCCTTATAAGAGAATATCAGGTAGAACAACTAAAGAATTTATCACTTACTAAATGAAGCTAGGAGATGTCTATAAAGAAGTTATTAGGTTATTCAAAGATAAGATCTCTAACAGTCAACTGGAGGTTCTTCTTATTCTCTCTTTAGCCTTAGGCAGATCTAAAGAGTACATATTATCTCATCAGGACCTAGAACTCTCGGAGGAGGAATTAAGGAGAATAAAAGACCTTCTTGATAGAAGACTTTCTGGTATTCCATACGCGTATCTAAAAAAAGAAAGAGAATTCTTTGGTATCAACTTTTATATAGAAGAAGGGGTATTAATACCAAGGCCAGAGACTGAAACTATAGTAGAGTTGGTATTAAAAGAAGGGAGATTTACAAAAGGCTTAGACCTTTTCTGTGGAAGTGGTATTATAGGGCTTTCTATTCTCTACTATGGAGTTTGTACAGAATTCTTGGGGATAGATATATCTTCTAAGAGTATAGATATTGCCCTAATAAATGCCAGAAGACTAAAGGTCTCAGATAGATATAGACTCATAAAAGCAGATATTAGAAGTCTTTCATTAAGAGAAAACTTCGACCTAATAGTTGCAAATCCCCCCTATCTACCTAACTCTATATGGGAATCCCTAGATCTAGAGGTAAAGAGTGAACCAAAAGAAGCACTTTTGGGTGGAGAAGATGGCTTAAGCTTCTATCCCGAAATAGCTAAGATCATATCTAAGAATCTAATAGAAGGTGGATTATTCGCCATTGAGATAGGGGGAAATGAGCAGGTAGATAAGGTAAAAGAAATTTTTGTAGGTTACAATATCAATAAAATAAATGTAAAAGAGGACTTAGCAGGTATACCTAGAGTTATATGGGGTAGAAAAGGGTAGATATGATTATAATTAGAGATGAAAAAGAGATAGATATTCTTGCCAAATTTTTAAGAGAGGGGAAATTGGTAGCTTTTCCTACCGAAACAGTTTATGGTTTAGGGACTAATGCATTTATAAAAGAAAGTGTCTATAGGATTTACGAGGTAAAAGGAAGATCAGAAGTAAAACCGTTAAGTCTACATATTGGTACCTTAGAGGGGTTAGAGGATATAGTCGAGTTCGATGAGCTCACTAAGAGATTGTTTCTCCAGTTTTTCCCGGGACCAATAAATATAATAGCTAAAAAGAAAAAAGATACACCAGAATGGATTGGAAAGAAAGATACGCTTGGAATAAGGTTTCCTTCCCTATCTATCTGTCAAAAACTATTAAGATTAGCTAAGGTACCAGTGGTAGCTACTAGTGCAAACATATCTGGAGGTGAAGAACCTAAGACAGCAGAAGATGTAATAAGGATGATAGGAGACAAGATTGATGCCATATTAGACTGGGGACCCGTCACTTTTGGTAAACCTTCTACGGTGGTGAGTATTTTAAATGGTAATATAGAAATTATTAGGGAAGGGCCGGTAGATAAAAAACTTTTAGAGAGTATAATAAACGAATTAAACATTAGAAAGATATCGGAGGGAATATGAGAGTAGCTATTGGGAGTGACCATGCAGGCTTTAAGCTAAAAGAAGAGTTAAAAGCTTATATAGCATCTTTGAATATAGAGGTAAAAGATTTCGGATGTTATTCGGAAGAGTCTGTAGATTATCCAGATATAGCTAAAGAGGTTGCTCTAAGTGTAATAAGGGGTGAAGTAGATAGAGGGATTCTTATATGTGGAACTGGAATAGGTATGAGTATAGCGGCAAATAAGATTAAAGGTATAAGGGCAGCAGTTGGCAATGAGCTCCTTTCAGTAAGGCTTGCTAGAGAGCATAATAATGCCAATATACTCACTTTAGGGGCAAGAATTATTGGGAGTGAGGTTGCCAAAGAAGCTGTTAGGGTATTTCTGGAAACCTCCTTTTTAGGAGGAAGACACGAGAGAAGAGTAGAAAAAATAGGAAAAATGGAGGGATTATAATGTATCTAGAAGTGGTTGATCCAGAGATATATGATGCCATAAAAGGCGAAAGAATAAGAGAAGAGACAACGCTAGAGCTAATTGCTAGTGAAAATTTTACCAGTCTTGCAGTATTAGAGGCTCAAGGCTCTTTGCTCACTAATAAGTATGCTGAAGGCTATCCTAAGAGGAGATATTATGGAGGGTGTCAATGGGTTGATGTTGTAGAACAGTTAGCTATAGATAGGGCAAAGGCTCTATTTAAGGCTGAACATGCTAATGTTCAACCCCATTCTGGTTCACAGGCTAATATGGCGGTCTATTTTGCTGTTTTAAATCCGGGAGATACAGTATTAGGGATGAATCTATCCCACGGAGGACATCTAACTCATGGAAGCCCTGTTAATATATCTGGAAAATATTTTAATTTTGTCTCATATGGTGTAAACCCGAAGACGGAAACTATAGATTATGACCAGGTTAGAGAGATAGCCAAAGAGACTAAACCAAAACTTATAGTAGCAGGAGCTAGTGCCTATCCTAGAGTTATAGACTTTGAAAAATTTTCACAGGTAGCCAAAGAAGTTGGAGCTCTACTAATGGTTGATATGGCACATATAGCAGGACTTGTAGCTGCTGAGATTCATCCTAGCCCTGTCCCATGGGCAGAGTTTGTAACAACCACTACACATAAAACTTTAAGAGGACCAAGGAGTGGACTCATACTTTGTAAATCAGAGTATGCTAAAGCCATAGACAAGGCTATATTCCCAGGAACTCAGGGAGGTCCGCTTATGCATGTTATAGCGGCAAAAGCAGTAGCATTGAAGGAGGCAATGACCCCTGAGTTTAAGGCTTATCAAAATCAGATAGTGAAAAATGCTAAAGCACTGGCAGAGACTTTATTAGAAAATGGACTTAGACTTGTCTCAGGCGGAACTGACAATCACCTTATGTTAGTAGATGTAAGACCTTTTGGCTTAACAGGGAAAGAGGCAGAAAGATTATTAGAAGAAATAGGAATTACTGTAAACAAGAACGCTATACCATTTGATCCACAACCACCGACAATCACAAGTGGGATTAGGATTGGAACCCCTGCAGTAACAACTAGAGGGATGAAAGAAAATGAGATGAAAGAGATAGGAGACATAATAGCTAAGTGTCTAAAGAAGGAGGAAGATAAAGATACCTTAAAGGGTAGAGTTAAAAGTCTATGCGAGGCTTATCCTCTATTCTATAAAGAAATTGGTATAGTCTAGAACATAATGAAGTCTTTTATAACAGGAGCAATAACAGTTTTTTTGATATCGTCTTTACTTCCTAATCTCTGTGCTCAAACCTTATTCGACCAGCTCTTTATAGCTCCAGGCTTAAACTATAGCATATCCAAAACAGAATCTCCCTCCTTAATTATACATACTGTAGAGCTAGACCTTACAAGTCCATTTATACAGGTAGAAACTTCTCTTGCTAAAGATACTCTTATGCAGAGAGAAGTTCTAAGTTCTATAGCCAAGAGAAACAACGCCACTCTAGCTATAAATGGAGACTTCTTCGATCCAAATAGCGGTATGATAATAAATTTTATGGTGAGAAATGGAGAGCTCATTAAGTCCCCAATACCTAGGGGTGTATTTGCTATAACTAGAGATAGAAGACCAGTTATTTCTATTTTTAGCCTTAACATTAACATAGAGACACAATATGGGGTTATCCCTATAAATAATCTAAATGTCCCAAGGGGAGGTAATGAAGCGGTACTATTTACAGATAAGTTTGGTAGAAATACTATGATATCAGGTAATGCCTTTGCTGGTGTAGATATAGAGTTATTGAATTTTTCCCAAGTTTTACCTAGTTCTGGGACGATAACAGCAAGGGTTGGAAATATATACTATGGGGCTACTAGTTCTACCATACCCAACAAGGGAGGCATTTTGTCCCTTGGTGGAAAAGCCCTCTCTTATCTTCCTTATTTGAAGCCAGGAGAAGAAGTAAAAATAATAACTAGACTAAGTCCATCTATAGATATATTACAGGCTATAGGCGGAGGAGCGATACTATTAAAAGATGGAAACATAGTTTTTGGATCAACCAATGAGCAGCCCTTACCAGAAGAGATAACTGAACGTAAAAACCCCCTCACAGTAATAGCTATAGATAACAGCAACAAAGTCTATTTTCTAGTAGTTGACGGTAGAAGTCCCCAAAGCAGCGGTATGACTTATATAGAGATGGCAAATTACCTAAAAGATATAGGTATGAAAGATGCCCTAACCCTAGACGGAGGAGGTTCTAGTCAGATAATAATTAACGGTAAAATAATGAATATACCTTCAGATGGGAAAGAAAGAGCAATAGCTAACGCTATTATAATAAAGACTACCATCATGGAAGGGGAACCCAAATTGTTATCTCTACATCCAAAGAGATTAACTATAAGAGAGGGGGATAATTATAAATTTACTCTACTCCTTCAAGACATATATGGGAATGCATATCCAATTGATCCTAGAAAGATTACATGGGAATTAGTAGGAGTAAATGGAGGTATTACAAGTGACGGGGTATTATATGCTAATACTAATAGTAGCGGAAAAATAATTGCCAAATTTGATAGTTTAATGGCAGAGTCAGAAGTTACTATTATCCCATCTCAAAAATTATCTAAAGTGCTAGAAGATTTTGAGAATAGTACTTTAATCTCTATATCTGGAGGCGGCTTTGATTTTAATCTAACGAAAGTTTCTATTTCAGACTCTCAAAGTATAAGTGGGAAGAGGTCTTTAAGATTAGATTATTCGTTAACTAGAGGGTCTCCTAGTTTTATATACATAAATCTTAACATTCCTATCCCTAAGGAAAGTAAAAGGATCGCAGTATATGTATTTGGTGATAATAGTGGGCACTGGTTGAGAGGACTATTTAGAGATGCCAATGGAAGGTTGTGGGTTGGGAATTTCACCTCTGCGACTAAAGGGATAGACTGGGAAGGGTGGAGATATCTAGAGTTAGATTTATCCAATCTAGAAATATTTGCTGGTGACAAAAATACTAAACCAGAATTGCCTTTAGAATTACTCCAAATATATCTAGTAGAGCTAAAAGAAGAGAGAAAAAATCAGGGAACTATATATGTAGATTTGATACAGACTCTATGATATATTATTTAAAAGTTTTCTATAGAGAGGGGGTGAGATGGATGAGAAAGGGTAAGGTTCAATATTATAATACGCTATATCAAGTAACTAGAACTATCACCTCTACACTAGATTTGAATGAAGTCTTAAGATTAATTACAGAAAATACAGTCAAAACTATGGGGGTAAAAGCCTGTTCAATAAGACTTATAGACGAGGATAAGAAGACATTGAGAATAGTCTCAGCCTATGGACTAAGTGAAGATTATATAAAGAAAGGACCAGTAGAGATAGATAAGAGTCCTCTTGATGCTGAGGTTCTAAAGGGTAATATTGTCAAAATTAAAGATGTTACAACTGATAAGAGATTTCAATATCCAGAAGAAGCCAAAAGAGAGGGAATAAAGTCTGTACTTTGTGTGCCTCTACAGCTTAAGGATAGGATAATAGGAGTTATGAGAGTATATACAGATAAGCCTCATATCTTTACTAAGAATGAGGTCGAATTCCTTACAGCCTTGGCAAGTTCTGCTGCAATAGCTATAGAGAATGCAAGGCTTTATGATCTCCTGCGTAGAGAATACAGTAAGCTCTACAATGACTTTATGCAGTGGTACGATTCTTGGAGTGTAGCGGTTAGAAAGTAGTAATAATAAATTCTATCTGAACTGTGATTTTGAGCTTGGCACCTAGCACATATCTCAAGAGGTGATTGAGGACATAGTCATCTGGATACTCTCTATTCGGTCTTGAATGCCTTAGCGCCAAATATAAAGACAAAGACTAGGAATGTGATAGTCATAATTAATGATGTTATCAAAACAGAGTTTACTGACCCGCTCTCCACTCCAGTTGATATCCTTATGCTTTTAGCGACATAACCAAGGGGCAGTACGCTACCAATTTTTCTGAGATATTTAGGCAGAAAATCTAAGGGGAAATATACCCCAGAAAAGAAAATCATAACCGTAATAAGTAATGAACCTATGTTCGATGCTACGCTTGGTTCATTAAATATGCCACTTATCAATATACCCAAAGCCATCATTCCTAGGATACTAGTACTAACAGTAATAAGGTACAAAAGCCAGTTTACATTAAACTGAATCCTAAATACTAATTGAGAAAATATTAACAGCACTGTTGCGGAGAAAGAGGTAAATATAAATCTACCAAAAATCATTCCAATGATAAATTGGTACCCTTTTATAGGGGTAACATTATACCTAAGGCATCTCTTATACCCGAAGCAAGATAAGTAATAGGATTTATAATGACTATCCATCTTATAGCCCAGGGGAGACCTACAACAGGAAAGTATATCCCTCCTAGAAATTGGAGAGGGAAATTCAGTATCTGACTGATGGCATTAGCACTAGTCGTAGATTTAGAGATAGATGCTAAAAAGAAGCCAAGGGAGGAAAGACAGAGAATAGTAAGTAATGTGTATCCTATAAATGGAAGGGATAATGGGTTAATAGTAGTCTTGTATAAGAACTTTGCCATCAGAGTTATAAGGGTCACCTGTAATATAATAAGATAGAATTTAGAGATTATGTAAGAAGCGATAAATTTTGATTTAGGAAACGCAGTAACATATATCCTCTTTAGGATCCCTCTCTCTTTTAACCATGTCAGGTCCATTCCTATACCAAATAGGCCTGTCATAAATATAACAAATATAACTATCCCTGGATAGATGAAGTCTATATAAGAAAATGTGGATCTGGTACCAACAACTTCGGATTCACTTTCAATCTTTTTCACTTTGTATCCAATCTTTTTGATAAACTCAAGTTCTAACTTCTCTAAAATATTCTTAACTGTAAGATATGTAGATTCTGAAGCTACGTCGTATTTTAATGAGTATATGTTGATACGAGGAGGAAAGGTGGTCATACCAAAGCTTTTTAACATAAACCAGTTTAGCATCTGGGTATCAAAATCTTCTGGGATTTCTACAACAAGGTTAACCTTTCTTGCCTTAAGTCCTTCTATCTCTTTCATTAAATTCTCTTTCGAATTTGGAAGAACTAAAAGTTGAAATATCTTATTTTCACCCTTACTAAGTTCTTCAAAGACCTTTTCTATGATCTCTGAAAATGTTCCCTTCTGAGAGAGTAATGCTATACTAAACGTTACATTCTTAGGCTCATAGATCGAAGGGAAGATTAACATCAAAATGATAAGAAGAATGACAGGAAAAATTAAAAGCCAGAATAGGTCAATTTTATCTCTAACAAAAGACCTAAAGAGGTAATTAGCTAATTTTAATGTACTCATTACTCTTCTCTTAAAGACCTACCTGTAAGTGATAAAAAGACATCTTCTAAATTTGGCTGTCTTATTACTACATCTTTTATCTGAAGAGAATTTTCCTTGGAAAGCCTTAGTAGGAGTTCTGTAGTAGAGAGTATATCATTTGTCTTTAATAGAAGTTTATTGTGTTTTTTATCATATACAGGGTCTAACCCTGCTGAATTAAGCCTCTCTAACATTATAGAATTAGCCTCAAGTTCTACCTCTATAAGACTTTCCTTTTCTAAGGCTCTAATAAGGCTTTGTGGATCCCCCTCTTTAATAATCCTTCCATGGTCCATTATACAAACCCAATCTGAGAGAAACTCTGCCTCTTCCATATAATGGGTAGTAAGTATTATAGTTTTACCATTTCTTTTTAGTCCAAGAAGGATATCCCAAGTATTTCTTCTGGCTTGAGGGTCAAGACCGGTAGTAGGTTCATCCAAAAAAAAGTATTAATGGATCATTGATCATAGCTAATCCAATTACAAGCCGTTGTTTCTGTCCACCTGATAAGTCTTTTATATAGGTATTAGCTTTATCCTCCAAAGATATCATCTTTAAGACCTCATCAATATCGAGTGACCTAGGGAAAAGAACTTTAAACATATCTAATGTTTCTCTAACAGTAAGATAAGGGATAAGATTAGTCTCCTGGAGAGATACCCCTATATACTCCTTCTGTTTATTCCCTATCCTCTTTACTTCTTCTCCCATAAAGATAATCTTTCCATCATCTGGAACTCTTAAGCCTTCTATAATCTCTATAGTGGTAGTCTTTCCAGCTCCATTAGGACCAAGAAGGGTAAATATAGAGCCCTGCTTTACCTTAAAACTAACACCATCAACTGCTTTTACTTTTCCATAATACTTTTTTAGATGCTCTACCTCTAGAATAAAATCAGACATTACTAGTTTCCTTCTTTTTAAGTAGCTCTTCAGTGATTTTCCTTATAACTTCACCTTCAGCCTTCCCTTTTAATTCTTTCATAGCTTCTTTCATTACCTTGCCAAGATCTTTGACACCAATTGCGCCTACCTCGTCTATAATCTTTTCTAAAATAGCCTTAATCTCTTCCTCTGATAATTGTTCTGGAAGATACTCTTGTAGTATCTTCAGTTCTTCAGACTCTTTTTCTACAAGTTCTTGTCTTCCAGCCTGTCTATAAAGTTCTATAGATTCCTTCCTCTTCTTTATTTCTTGCTTTATAAGGTCTATAATGTCACTATCCTCTAAGTTTTTGCCCTTACCTTTGGCTTCTATCTCTTTATATTTGATATTAGATTTCAGTAAATTTAATACACTCTCTCTTAAAGTGTTGCGGCTCTTTTTTGCTTCGAGGTAGTCTTTGTTTATCTTCTCTAGAAGCATAAAATCCTCCCAATTTTACAAAATTTTCAGTAAGATTATAGGATATATTTTATGATAGCGCAAGCAAGGTATCTAAAAATTTCTAGCTCTCTTTTAATCCTCTTAACTTAAGTTCTACCAATACAGACTCTTTTTCTAATCTTATATGCTCTCTGCAGTAAAATTCTGCATTCTGTATATTTCTTTTTTCTAGACTCTGAAGTATCTTCTTATGTTCCTGTAATGAGTTTTCAAGTCTTCCAGGTAACGTGCTTACTATTGGTAGGACCAATCTAAGCTGCGACTCTAACATAGAGAGAAAATATATGAGTCTTTTATCCTCTGTCAGTTCCCTTAATATCTTGTGAAAGTTCCTATCTGCCTCTTCATATTTTAGAAAGTCATTAGCCTTAGCATATCTTTCAGAATCACTCAAGACACTACTTAGTTCTTCAATCCCATCATCATTAATCTTTTCGGTGACTCTCCTACCGCATAAACCTTCTAAAGTCTCTCTGAGAGAATAAATCTCTTCTACATCTTTCAAAGTCAATACAGAGACAAAAGCTCCACGTCTGGGAATATTTTCTACTAGCCCCTCTTTTTCAAGAGCAATAAGAGCCTCTTTAATAGGGGTTGGACTTACGTTAAATCTTTTTGTCAAATCCTCTAATGTAAGTTTCATTCCACTCTGCAGGTCTCTATTGAGAATAGATTGTTTTAGCCTCTCATAGACAACTAACCTAAGATCTGTTAATTCCGTAGACATTTTACCCCTCCTCTCATAATTTTTAGCATTTTTAATATTATCATAAAGTTTTTAAAGAGTAAAGTATATTATTTATAAAATTATTTTAATAAAAATTTAATTTTATATAAAATCTTACATCACACATTAGACAAAACTAGAATGTTATAGCGATGAAAAGATTACAAATACAGACTTTGTATCCTAAAATAGAAGGGAGAAATAACTAGTTGGGACTCTTACTATTAGAACTCGGAAGTTAATTTTAGATTTGAGATATCTTATATAACTGCTTCTACTACTCTCTCTACTACTAATGGATTGAATGGACTTGGAATTATAATACCCTGATTTAACTCTTCCGCTGTTACTATGTCTGCTATAGCATTGGCAGTCTTTATCTTTATCTTACTATCAAGCTTCTTCTTGGACTTAAGTAGTCCTTTTATTAACCCTGGAAAAACTAAAAGATTATTTATCTGATTTGGATAGTCAGACCTTCCAGTAGCAACGACTTTAGCTCCTGCAGATACAGCATCTTCGTAATTTATCTCTGGAATAGGATTAGCCATAGCAAAGACTATTGAATCGGATGCCATACTCGATACCATCTCTTTGCTAACAATACCCGGAGCGGAGAGCCCTATAAATATATCAGCTCCCTCCATTGCAGTCTCTAGTTTCCCAGATAGTCTCTCCGGATTAGTTCTTTGAGCTAGTCTGAGTTTATCTTCGTTTAAGTCAATTCTATCTTCGCTTATAATCCCTTTACTATCACAGATTACTATATTTCGAAATCCATAATCTAGCAATAAGTAAGTCACCGCTGTACCAGCGGCTCCTGCTCCAGATATAACAACCTTTACCTTTTCTTTATCTTTCCCTACTAGTTTCAATGCATTTATCAGTCCAGCAAGAACCGCTACCGCCGTTCCATGCTGGTCATCGTGGAAAAATGGTATATCCAATCTACGAGATAAAGCTTCCTCTACCCTAAAGCATTCAGGCGCCTTTATATCCTCAAGTAGGATAAGACCAAATGTTGGAGCCAGAGAACATACTATATCTACCGTTTCCTCCCAAGACTTAGACCTTATACATATAGGTACAGCATTTACTCCAGAAAACTTTTTTATAAGTAAAGCCTTTCCTTCCATTACCGGTAAAGCAGATTCTGGCCCAACATTACCTAATCCTAATACCGCACTTCCATCGCTAACTACTGCAACTGTATTACCTTTCCAAGTAAAGTCATAAACTCTATCCTTGTCCTTGGCTATCTCTTGAGATACAAAACCTACACCCGGAGTATATACTAAACTCAGATCTTTTTTGTCTAGGACATCTACCTTCGGTTCTATTAAGAGCTTTCCTTTTAAAAACTTATGCAATTCTAAAGCTGGCTCTCTATCCAATATGACCCTCCAATGTTAGAGAAAAGTCTATAGCCTTTGCAGAGTGAGTAATGGCACCTATAGATATAAAGTCAATAGGCAAGCCTATTAGTTGTTCAATATTATCACTATTTATACCTCCAGAAACTTCAATCTGAGCTCTACCATTTATTATTTTAATTGCCTCCTTTATCTCGTCTGTACTCATATTATCAAGTAAGATTATATCCGCTCCACCTTCTACCGCCTCTTTTACATCCTCTAAAGAAGCAGCTTCTATCTCTATCTTCATATAGTGAGGAGCGTTCTTTTTAGCTATTTCTAAAGCCCTTTTGACTCCTCCAACCGCTAGTATATGATTGTCCTTAATCAAAATACCATCATAGAGACCAAACCTATGGTTTTTTCCACCCCCTATTCTCACCGCATATTTTTCTAAAAGTCTTAGCCCTGGGAGTGTTTTCCTTGTATCAAGGATCTTTACAGATGGAGGGAGTAGTTTTACAAATCTATTAGTTGCTGTAGCTATACCTGAAAGATGGGAGAGAAAATTAAGGGAAACCCTTTCCCCTTTTAAGATACTCTTAACCTTACCTTCTATAAAAATTATCTTTTCTCCTGGATTTACTTCATCTCCATCTGATTTCAAAAATTTGAGTTCTAAAGTATTATCTATAGTAAGAAAAACTTCTCTTACCACATCACAGCCACAAAGTATTCCATATTCTTTACACTTTATATAAGCCTTACCCTTAAGACCCTCATCTATAATAAGGTCTGTAGTTACATCCCCAATCCCTATATCCTCTTCCAAAGCTAATGATACTATCCTAGATATACTATTCATACCCGTCCTTTCTTTTTTATGATATGTTTTTGCCAGTATATGTCATCCCTATAAGGATAATCTACTCTAAAATGAGCACCCCTACTCTCTTTTCTTTCTAAGGCACTTTCTGCAATCAATCTTGCAAGTAGTATCATATTTTTGGTCTCAATGTCTTGGAAATTGCTAACAGGTAGGTCTTCTACTTCTAATTGCATCTTTTCTAACTCTTCTAATAAGAACTCCAAACCTTCCTCCTCTCTTTTAATCCCACAATATCTCCACATAAGATGTTGCATTCTGACCCTAAATTCTCTTAATATCTCACCTTTAAATACCTTCTTTTCCTCAACCTTTATATTCTCTACAGCATTTATCTCTCCATTATTAATCACATAGTTAGAAACCTCTTGAGCTATAATTTTACCAAAAACTAATCCTTCTAGCAAAGAGTTACTTGCCATTCTATTTGCTCCATGTATTCCTGTTCCAGCACATTCTCCACAAGCGTATAGACCTTTTATACTAGTTTCACCTTTAAGATTAGTAAGTATTCCTCCCATCATATAATGAGCTCCAGGAGCTACAGGAATATAATCTTTAGTGATATCTATCCCATATTTCAAACACTCGTGGTATATCGTAGGAAAATGAGAGAGGATAAAATCCTTTGGAAGATGAGTTATATCGAGATAGACATGGTCTGAATTAGTTTTCTCCATCTCCTCTGTAATTATCCTAGATACAACATCCCTTGGGGCTAATTCTCCCATTTCATGGTATTTAGGGACAAATCTCTCTCCATTTATATTTCTCAGTATTCCACCCTCACCTCTAATTGACTCTGTAATCAATAATGGAGGGGCAGAAGGGTGCTTTAACACTGTAGGATGGAACTGTACAAACTCCATATCACACAGTTCAGCTCCAGCATTATACGCAATAGCCAAACCATCCCCGCAAGCTACACTTGGATTGGTAGTAAACGGATATATCTGTCCGATACCACCTGTAGCTAGTACTACTGCTTTAGAAAATAAAGGATAAACTTCTTCTGTCCTTTTATCCCAGACCAAAACGCCTTTACATATTCCATCTTCTACTATTAGCTCTAAGACCATAATCTGATCTCTGAATGGAATCTCTTCCTCTATAATATGTCTTATAATGACATCCATAATTGCCTTTCCTGTAGAATCCCCCCTACTATGTAAAACCCTCCTCTTTGAATGAGCACCTTCTCTTCCAAGTTCTAGTTTTCCAGTCTCGTCTCTGTCAAACTCTACACCTAATCTGATAAGATCTTCAACTATGCTAGGGGCATTATAGACTAGTATCTTTACTGCATCGGGATTACACAGACCATCTCCAGCCTTTATAGTATCTTGAAAATGAATCTCAGGACTATCGTCCTCTCCTATAGCAGCTGCTATTCCCCCCTGTGCATTATAAGAGTTACTCTCCTTTATATCTCCTTTAGTGACCACTAGAGTTCTACTCTTATTTTTTATATTCAAAGCGGTATATAATCCTGCAATACCACTTCCTACTATTATAGTATCCCAAAATTTATTCAATCCAGACATTGGACGCTCCAAATATAGTTTGTAATTCCCCCAATAGTTTTCCTGATTCCTTTACTTTAAATTCGCTACCAAGAGCTACATCACAGATCTCTATATCATTAATAAGGTGAATAACAACTGGTAGATCCCCAGGATATTCTGACAAGATACTTTTAAGTCTAAACAGAACAGAATCGTCACACCTATCCTCCTTTATATTTATATGTAGGCTTCTAACCTTACTACTGTAGGTAGACTTACCTAAAAGATATATCTTGTCAGCTATAACTCTTGTCTCCTCTTCTGATTTATCAACTCTACCTTCTACTATAAATATATTAGTAGAATTTTCGATATCTTTTCTTATCTCTTTAAATATCTTTGGGAAAACAATAATCTCTACACTACCTGAAAGATCTTCAACCTGCAAAAATCCCATCTTACCATTTTTAGTATCCGCTGACCTTATCTCAGAGACTATTCCTCCTATAGTAATTAAAGACCCATCCTCTAATTCTTCCAGATCTTCTATATTACAAGATACCCGATCTTTTAGCTCTTCTGCGTAGTGTAATAGAGGGTTGTCAGATATATATAGACCTATAAGGTTCTTCTCCATTGCCAAAATCTTTTCCATTGGGAATTCTTCTATTGTAGGGATGGGTTCAGCTTTAAATTCTTCTATCTCAAAGAGATTCTTCTTTTTACCCCCTCTTTTGGCCTTTCTTTCTTGATACTGCTCAAATATAGCCAAAAACTCTGCCCTACTTCTTCCTAAAGAATCAAACGCTCCTGCTTTTATAAGACTTTCAATAACCTTCCTATTAACCTTCTTTGTATCTATTCTACTAAGAAAATCTTCTAAGCTCTTAAACTTACCGCCTTTCTCCCTGGTCTCTAAGATTGACTTTACCGCTTCTTCTCCCACATTCTTTATCGCCGCTAGTCCAAATCTTATGCTATTCCCCATAGGAGTAAAATGGACATTACTCTCATTAATGTCGGGAGGTAGGACCTTTATGCCCATCCTTCTTGCCTCTTGGACATATCTGGCTACTTTGTTAGTATTCCCCTCCACACTCATAAGAAGAGCAGTCATGTATGCTAAGGGATAATGGGCTTTCAGATACGCCGACTGATAGGCTAATAATCCATACGCTACAGTATGGGATTTATTGAACCCATAACCGGCAAAATATTCCATTAGGTCAAATACATGATTAGCTACATCTTCAGGGATGCCTCTTTCCAATGCGCCACTTAAAAATCTATCCCTCTGCTGTGCTAGAACCTCTGGTAGCTTCTTCCCCATAGCCCTTCTGAGAAGGTCTGCTTCTCCTAGTGTAAAACCTGCTAAAACATTCGCTATCTGCATTACCTGTTCTTGATAAACTATTACCCCGTATGTATCTTTCAAGATAGGCTCTAAAAGAGGATGAGGGTATTTTATAGGTTCTTCTCCCCTTTTACGTTTTACAAAGTCGCTAACCATTCCACTCCCTAATGGACCAGGTCGGTATAGAGCAAGAACAGAGCTTATATCTTCGAAACATTCTGGTTTCATATCTCTTAATAAGTTTCTCATTCCTGAACTCTCAAGTTGAAAGAGTCCAACTGTTTCTCCTTCTTGTAGTAGTTTATAAGTTTTCTCATCATCCATAGGGATTTTGTCAAGAACAATATCTTCTCCAGTAATCTCTTTAATAATCTTTATAGTATTCTCAAGGAGAGTAAGTGTCCTTAAACCAAGGAAGTCCATCTTTAGAAGTCCTAGTTCTTCTAAGTCGCCCATCTCAAATTGAGTCATTACATCACCCTCTGGTCCCCTTTGAAGAGGAACTAAGTCCATGAGAGGGAACTTAGATATAACTACGCCGGCTGCATGGGTTGACGCATGTCTAGGCATCCCTTCTAAAGTCTTTGCAAAGTCAAGGACATTTCTAGCCCATTCTTCACGCTCATAAATCTCTCTTAAATCGGGTAAAGACTCTAGGGCTTCTGATATAGAGCTTCCAAATGGGATAAGCTTCGCTAGTCTATCAATATCTGAATACGGTATATTAAGCACTCTTCCTACATCCCTAACTGCTGCTCTAGCTGCCATAGTTCCAAATGTAATAATCTGACATACTCTATCAGAACCATATTTTTCCGTAACATATCTTATAACTTCTTGTCTTTTTTCATCAGCAAAATCTATATCTATATCTGGCATACTTATTCGCTCTGGATTTAAGAATCTCTCGAATAAAAGTCCCATCTCTAAAGGTTCTACATCTGTAATCCCTAAACAATAAGATACCATACTACCAGCGGCACTACCCCTACCAGGTCCTACCATAATATTGTGGGTCTTAGCAAAATGAACAACGTCCCAGACTATAAGAAAGTATCCAGGAAAACCCATCATCTCTATTACAGATATTTCTTTTTCAAGTCTCTCTCTTGCCTCTTTAGAAGGGTTATCTCCGTATCTCCTTCTAAATCCCTCTTCTACTAGTTTTCTAAAGTAACTAGCAACTGTCTCGCCTTCTGGCACAGGGTAATCTGGTATATGATACTTACCAAAGGTTAACTCTACATTACATCTATCGGCTATCTCTAATGTATTTTCTAGAGCTTCAGGCACATCATGAAAGATCTGCTCTAACTCTTCCCTAGACTTAAAGTAAAATTCATTAGTTGGGAATCTCATCTTATCAGGATCGTCTATCTTCTTATTCGTCTGGACACCTAAGAGAATATCATGGTAAAGTGCATCCTCTTTCCTTAGATAGTGAACATCATTTGTAACCACAAGAGGAATATTCATCTCTTTAGCTAACTGCTTTATTATCTTATTAACTTTTGCCTCTTCTTCCATACCGTGGTCTTGAAGCTCCAAATAAAACCTATCTCTAAAGATGCTTCTATACCAGTCTATAGCAGATTTAGCCCCTTTTATATCATCTTTAAGTATAAGCTTAGATATCTCTCCCTGTATACAAGAAGAGAGTGCTATTATTCCATCATTATATTTTTCAAGTAAAGATTTATCCGCCCTAGGTTTGTAATAAAACCCTTCAAGATAGGCTATACTGACTATCTTTGTAAGATTCTTGTATCCTGTCTCATCCATAGCAAGAAGAACAAGATGATGATTCTCTTCTTGAGGGTTCTTCTCATTCATATTCCCAGGAGATACATATATCTCACAACCAATTATTGGTTTTATTCCCTTTGCTTTAGCTTTCTTATAGAATTTTATTACCCCATACATATTACCGTGATCGGTAATAGCACAGGCAGGCATCTCCAACTTCTCTATCTCTTCTACAAGGTCATTTATCCTACAAGCTCCATCTAACAAACTATACTCAGAGTGGAGATGGAGATGAACGAAACTCATATCATTACCTCCTCTCTAAAACAGCCACATATTCCATGTGGGCAGTTTGAGGAAAAAGATCAAAACCTCTTAACTTTTTTAATATAAATTTACCAGACTCTAATATCTTAATATCACGGGCTAATGTACTGGGATTACAAGATACATATATGATCGATGCAGTATCTATCTGAGATAAAAAAGTAGAGAACTCTTTGTCTAACCCCTTCCTTGGAGGATCAACTATAAGGTAATCAAAGGTCTCATTCTTTACGATTTTCCTCACCTCAAACTCTGTCTTACCTTTTCTTATTCTTACATTAGAAATCTTATTGATGTTGACATTATCTACAGCATCTTCTACAGCTATCGGATTCTCCTCTATACTATAGCCATATCTAGACACTCTAGAAAGAGGCAAACCAAAGGTCCCAACCCCTGCATAACCATCTATAAAGACTCCACCCTTATACGGAGAAAGAATATCTAATATATAATCTATTATAGCCTTGAGTTGTTGAACATTTACTTGAAAGAAAGATCCTGGAGAAACCATAAAAACAATATCCCCTATCTTCTGTTCAAGCTTCTTTTTCCCTTCTATTAGATAGAATTTATCTCCAAGGATGACATTTCCCTGAGCCCTATTTATATTCTCGTAAAAACTAACTACTTCAGGAAAAGTCTTAAATAGCTCTTTGGTTATCTCTTTAATATTCCTTGTTCTATCTCGAACTATAAATGTTACCATTATATCTCCAGAAGTCCCTTGTCTTATATAAAGGTATCTAAGGTCAATATCTTCCCTAAGAACTTTATCCTTTGTCCATTGAAGGATATCGATGAAGACTTGAGGATGCAGGGGACACTCAGAGATATCAACTACCTCATGGGTTCCCTTTCTATAAAAGCCTCCCAAGACTTTTCCTTTCTCTTTAACTATGGGAAATTGAGCCTTATTCCTATAATACCAAGGATTATAAGACTTTACTGGGCCCTCCCCATTAACTTCTCTACTTAGAATTCTAGACATGACTTCCAAAGAAGCCATCTTCTTCAATTTTAATTGATACTCATAACTCGTATGTTGGAAGCTGCATCCTCCACATTGATAGTAATGCCTACATCTTGGAGTTATTCTCTCTTTTGAGGGTTCTATAATATCTAAAAGAGAACCAATAGCATAGTCTTTCTTAACCTCTTCTATAAGTAACCTTACCTTTTCTCCAGGTAAGACATATTCTGTCATTACTACCTGCCCATTGTAGTGTCCTAAGCCCTTACCTTCCCAAATTATCTTCTCTATCTCTAGCGTTATCTTATCACCTACTTTCATCCTGAATAATCCCTAATAAACTCTGCTATCTTAGGTATAGCTCCTTTATCTCCCATTCTAAGCTTTCCTATCTCCCCTCTCTTTAGTAGTTCTTGGGGGTTAGAAAGGAGACTGTTTATAACCTCACTAGCAGATTCTATATCAGTTAGGATAAGAGCTTCATCTAGTAACTTTTTCTGTTCAATTATAAATTTTTTATTAAACTGAATACCTTCTATATAGAAACTAACAACTGGTTTACCTAAACCTGCAGACTGCTCATTACCACTCCCAGAAAGACCTATTACTAGTTTACTAGAGGAGACCATCTCTGAGAAGATGCCCTTACCTATATAAATCTCGACAGGACCATCTACCTTGTATCCATAGTCCCAGTTTAATAGCTCGTAATTTCTATCTCTCAATGCCTCAAGAATAAACGGTTCAGAATTAGAGTTTATTGGAACATAGTATCTAAAAGGCTTATCTATCTTTTCGACCACACCTAATAGGAATAACAAATTACTGCCACAATCTCTTCTTGTTCCTGGAAGAAGAGCGATACCTTCTTCTAGAAAAAACTTAGGCTCTTCTACACAATCCATAAGCGGATTTCCAAAATATCTGACACTAGTTATGCCCCTTTCTCTTAAGAACTCCTCTGTCTTTTTATCTCTTGGAAATATCCATGAGGAAAGTTCTTTCACAAGCCTTAACTCTATACTACTAAAACCATTCACCCAGGCAGAGTGGCCCTGATCAGTAGATACAAAGAAAACCTTCTTATGTGTTCCTAAATAAGTAAATATAAGGTTAAATGGGTCTCCTATAGATATTACAATGTCAGGCTTTATCTCTTTAAGTGTCCTATACATATGTATTAAATCACTAAATAATCCACTCTTTATGTCTTCTTTAAAGAGTGATAAGCCAACCCTAAATCCAAAACCCCCACTAGGGAGAATAGACCCTTTAGATAGAACTGGAAAGTCATAACCCCTGAATCTATTTCCTTCTCCTACCATGGGAAATAATACTATATCTCTTGCCGGATAATACGTACTCAAAGAAAACGCTAACCTTAATGCTATATCATCTTCACAGTATCCATTACTGACGATTAGTATCTTTACCCCAACGCCTTTTTCAATAGTTCATTTACAAGTTTAGGATTGGCTTTACCCTTAGTCAATTTCATTACTTGTCCTACGAGGTACATAAATGATTTTTCCTTACCTCTTTTATACTCTTCGACTACCCCTGCATTTTCTTTCAGTACCTGATCTATAATTGAAAGTAAAGCTGAAGTATCTGTAATCTGTATGAGATTCTTCTCCTCTATTATTTTCTTTGGAGAGACTCCTTTGTCTATAAGTTCTGGGAGTATGTCCTTTGCTATCCTTCCACTTATCTTCCCTTCATCGATAAGTAGTAAGAGTTCAGCCATAATTTCAGGGGTAAGTAGTGTCTGTGTTATTGCTTTATTCCTATCTTTAAGCTCTTTAGTAACATCAACTAACAACCAATTAGCTATATTTCTAGGGTTATTGTAGAGTTTTATTGCCCTGTCAAAGAATACAGACAATTCTAGGTCATGAGCTAGAAGTTTTGCTTCATAAGGAGTTAAACCCAAGTTTTTATACCTCTCATACTTTTCTTCTGGAAGCTCAGGAATCTGAGACCTTAGATTTTCTATCCAGGCATCATCTATTTCTAAAGGAACAAGATCCGGCTCTGGAAAGTATCTATAGTCATGAGCTTCTTCTTTACTCCTCATACTAACCGTCTTCTCGTTCTTCTCGTCCCAATGCCTTGTCTCTTGGATTACTTCCTTACCTCTAGAAACTAGCTCTACCTGTCTTTCTATCTCATACTGTAAGGCTCTTTCAACCGCTCTAAATGAATTTATATTCTTTAATTCGGTCTTGGTACCAAGTTTATCTGAACCCTTTTTTCTTATAGAAACATTCGCTTCACATCTCATACTACCTTCTTCCATCTTGCCATCACAGACACCAAGGAAGATTAATATATCTCTCACATTTATTAAGTATTCCTTAGCCTCTTCAGGACTAGATATATCTGGCTCTGAGACAATTTCAAGTAGAGGGACACCACTCCTATTAAAGTCAACAAAAGACATATCAGAACCGGTAATACGGCCTCCGCTATGAATTAACTTTCCTGTATCCTCTTCGAGATGAACTCTCCTTATCCTTATACGTTTCCTTCCATTGGATGTCTCTATCTCTAAATACCCCTGTATTCCTATGGGGGTATCATACTGAGAAATCTGATAATTCTTAGGTAGGTCTGGATAGAAGTAGTTCTTACGATGGAATATAGCATTTCTGTTTATCTTACAATTAAGGGCTAGTGCAGTAAGGATGGCATACTCTACCGCTTTTTTATTTAATACTGGTAAAGCTCCTGGTAAGCCTAGACATACAGGACAGGTCAGTGTATTAGGAGGGGCTCCAAACTGAACAGGACAACTACAGAATACTTTAGATTTAGTCAAAAGTTCTGCATGAATCTCTATCCCTATATTAACCTCATACTCCACTGGTTATCCCTCCTAACTGAGGTCTTTTCTTGTGAAAGGGTGTAGCCTGCTCAAAACCATAGGCCACCTCAAAAAGCTTTGCCTCGCTGAATACAGGACCTATAATCTGTAAGCCTACAGGTAAATTATCAACAAAACCGCAGGGGATAGATATTGCAGGTAATCCAGCCAGATTTATAGGAATTGTACAGATATCTGCTAGATACATCTCTAAAGGATTTTCTACCTTTTCACCTAATTTAAAAGGTAAAATAGGAGATGTGGGGGAGATAAGAACATCAAATCTCTCAAATACCTTTCTAAAATCACTCGCTATTAAATTCCTAAATTTCAAAGCCTTTAGATAAAATGCTTCATAGTATCCAGCACTTAGGACATATGTACCCAACATTATTCTTCTCTTAACTTCAGGTCCGAAACCTTCTCCTCTTGTATTACTCATCATCTCTTCTGCAGTCTTTCCACTAGCCCTAAAGCCATACCTTACTCCATCAAATCTAGCCAAATTAGAACTGGCTTCTGCAGGAGCAAGTATATAGTATGTAGGAACTGAGTAGCTTATATGTGGGAGGGATACCTCTTCAACAACAGCCCCTAAGTCTTCAAATGTCTTTACTACATCTTCCATACACTTCTTTACTAAAGGGTCCACCCCTTCTCCCAAAAGTTCTCTAATTAGACCTATCTTTATTCCTTTTATGTCTCCTTTAAGTGGAGAATATATATAAGGCTTTATATTGAGTGAGGTAGAATCATTAGGGTCATATCCATTTATAAAGCTATACAATAAGGCGCAGTCAGTTACATCTTTCGTAATTGGTCCTATCTGGTCTAGAGATGACGCAAATGCAACTAAACCATATCTAGAGACAGTACCATAAGTAGGTTTCAAACCAACTACCCCACAAAAAGAGGCAGGCTGCCTGATAGACCCCCCTGTATCTGAACCTAAAGCCCATATAGCCGACCCTATAGCTACGCTAGCAGCAGAACCACCACTTGAACCTCCAGGAACCCTTTCTATGTCCCAAGGATTTCTAGTGGGACCAAAAGCAGAATTTTCTGTGGAAGACCCCATAGCAAACTCATCCAGGTTGGTCTTACCCATAATATTAAATGATCTTTTATTTAGTCTCTCTATTACAGTGGCATTATAAGGGGCAATAAAATTTGCTAATATCTTGGAGGCACAAGTATTTGGGAGACCTTTTACTAGTATATTGTCCTTAATAGCTATAGGAATTGCCGAGTATGGAGCATCTTCTTTTACAGAATTAATAACCTCTTCAGGATTTCTAATAAATAGATAAGCTTTAATTTTAGATTCATACCTTTCTAATCTATCTATACAGCTTTTAACGACTTCTTGAGGAGAGAGTTCCTTCTTTGAGATAAGTTCTAAGAGTTCATGAGCCGTAAGATCTGCTAACTCCACTTTATTCCTCACCTCCTAAGATAGGAGGTATGACAAAAAATCCTCCCTCTTCGAGGGGTGCATTACTCAACGCCTCTCTTTGAGAAAAATTCTCCCTAGGTATATCTTCTCTTAACACGTTACTTACTGGTAAGACATGGTACATTGGGGGAACATTAGAGGTATCAATCTCGTCTAACTTGGCCGCATAATTCAATACATCATTTAGCTGATTTCTATACATCTCTCGCTCTTTATCTGTAAGCTTCAATCTTGCCAATCTTTCTATATGAATGACTTCTTCTATAGAAAGCATTCCACAGCCTCCTTTTTTTACATCTTAGTAGCTACCTTAGCAACTAAAAAAGCACAGGGGACTATTAACAACTGAGCCAATATAGTTCCCATAAGTCTTGCTATAGTCAACACTATAACTATATTCCTCACATCCTTCTGTGGCCTTATCTGTCTTAGGGCTTGATCTGTTATAACTGCTACAGATGGATCAACAAAAACCATAAATAATACTGTAGCTATACCATTTATTATACCAGAAAGTTGACTGGCTGTAACTCGATACTGTGGTACTATAGCCCCTGCATATAGTGCGCTTAAGACACCTATGGTATAGAATCCAGTTATAAAGAGCTGAAAAAAGAAGAACTTCTTTGGAATATTCTCAAAGATATTTTTCCCAACGGTCTCTTTACTAGGGACAACAAAATCATTGAAAGAGTTTACAAAACTTTTTGGTCTAAGTATTCTAAAAAATAGTTTTAAGATAGAGCCTTCTCTTTCAAAGAGCAAGATAAGCTTGCCGAAGACATTTATGAATGTTGGCATAAGTAGTATCCCTGCTACAGTCCCAAATGTACTTGAAAGTATTATAAGCCTAAAATTGATCAGCAAAGGTAATGTCTCATGATTCCTTATAGCCAGATCAACCATCTTACCAACCATAGGAGCCTGTAATAAATTAGCAGTCCTAGATATAAGGACAAGTATATTAAACAGGCTTGCAGCTGTAACCACTCTACCAACCTTTATACCTACCCATCTTACAGATAGAGATAAGGTGTCTGTCATATGTATTATTCCCACTAAGACGCAAACTGCAATAAGCCTATTCAACTTCGCCTCCTTAGCTCTTCTATTAGATGCTCCATATCCCTTGGAAGAGGAGAATGGAAATCTAAAGCTTTTCCCGTTATTGGATGGAGAAAGGATAATCTAGAAGAGTGTAGCGCCTGTCTATTTATAAGTTTCTCCTTTTCTTCTATACCGTATACCTTGTCTCCAACTACTGGATGTCCTATATAAGCCAGATGAACTCTTATCTGATGTGTCCTTCCAGTTTCTATCCTAACTCTCACCACAGAATAATCACCAATAACTTCTAGAGACTCATAATGAGTAATAGCCATTCTACCTGAGGGTAATACCTTCATCTTTGTCCTATCCGAAGGGGACCTCCCTATAGGGAGAGATATACTCCCAGACTTAACTTTTCCATGTACAACTGCTATGTACTCTTTATGCACCTTTCTCTCCTGCATCTGCTTAACAAGATTATTATAACTTTGAAATGTCTTTGCTAACATCATCAGCCCAGAGGTATCTTTATCTAACCTATGAACTATTCCTGGCCTAACATTATTCACCGGAGCTAGCTCTGTCTTTGATATAAGAGCATTAACCAATGTAGGGCCCTTTATACTAGGTGCAGGATGCACAGCTAATCCTGCCGGCTTATCTACCACTATAATACTTTCGTCCTCATAGAGAATGTCTATATGTAGGTCATAAGGCTTAAGGATATCTCTAAAAGGCTCTAATTCTTCAACTTTAATAGTTGAGTTCACCTTAACCCTAAAACTTGGTTTAGTAACTGTTTTACCATCTACAGATACCTTTCCAGATTCTATTATCTCTTTGACCTTCTCCCTTGATAGGTCTGGGAATAACTCTTTTAGAACAAGATCAAGTCGTCCTTCTTTTCCACTCAATACTCTTTCCATATAAAATCACAGCTGTTACTAATATAGTTCCTAGCATCCCCCATTGAGCTACACTTAATCCTAGTATATATCTAGAGTTATATCTAAAGAATTCCACTACAAATCTGTAGATGCAGTAAAGGATTATATACATTAAAAATTTCTTTCCAGGTTTATCATCCCAAGACCTAGTTACAAGAAATAAAAAAATAAGAAAAGAGGCTATTGAAGAATAGATCTGTGTAGGATATCTATATGCTCCTAGCATATAGACACTCCACCAAGCCTTTTCCGTAATTTTTCCAAAACAGCAGCCATTGAGAAAACATCCTATTCTACCAATAGCATAGCCTAGAGCTACATATGGAGAGAGAATATCTGCTATTAACCAAAATGAAAGCTTACGCCATCTTACAAATAGGATTGTACCAATAAGAGCGAAAAGAAATGCCCCAGGCCAAGCTAACCCTCCTGTCTTTATTGAAAACGCAAGGCCAATATTATCTTTATACTCACTAAAATTAGTCAATACATAAACCACCCTTGCTCCAACCACTCCAAGAACGATCAAGACTATGACAAGATCTATTATATTTTCTGGATCTAATCCCTTTCTCTCGGCCTCTCTCATAGCCAACAAAACACCTACAATGATGCCTAACATTACCATTAGTCCCCAGGACCTTACAGTAAGATTCCCAAATTGTAAAAGAATTGGATGCATCTTCTCCTCCCTTTCTAAGAGAAAAATAAGATTACTGTCATACCAATAAGTATAGATATATCTGAGATATTAAATATAGGAGAATTTAATATCTGGATATAGTCAACAACATAACCTAAGAATATTCGATCTATAAGATTTCCTAGTATACCAGCTATCAAAATCCAAAATCCATTCGCAAAATACGAATTTTTGTAACCGACCCTTCTAAAAAGCCTAATTACAAATATAAGTGCTAAGATAGACACAAAAATAATAAGCCCCCTCTGAGAAGGGAGAAAGCCAAAAGCCGCACCAGGGTTTTTAATATATGTCAACCTTAACAACCCGCCACCAAAGACTAAGTCACTAGAAGATAAATACAAGGCAGATAACTTCTTAAGGACCCTATCAAATGCCAGTATAGCTATTCCTGTAATGATGCCAGAACTATTTCTTGACACTTCTCTCTTTTATAGACTTACACCTTACACACATTGTGGCATAGGGTATAGCCTTTAGTCTCTCTTCATCTATAGGCTTCTTACATATCTCACATATGCCGTATGTCCTATCCTCTATTCTTTTTAATGCCGACTCTATCTGATTTAATATATCTCTTAGTATATTCTCAACAGTTAGTGTATTCTCGTGGTCATATACTATTGAAGCATACTCTGCTAGATGATCATCAGAACTTGAAAGTTCTCCTATTAGCTCTATCTCGCTTTTGCTAGCAGAGAGCTCCCTTATATTTTTTAAGGTGTGTTCTATCTCCTTCTTTTTTTTCAATAGTATTTCCCTGAAATAAGAAACATCTATATTCATCTATCTTCACCCTCACCAGTAATATTCTCTATAACAGAGATACATCTCTTACATAGATCAGGATATTTTTCATCTTTTCCAACATCAGGGGTATACATCCAACAACGTTGACACTTGTTATATTCAAGAGGAATAATCTCTACATCTATAGAACTAGTATCATCTTTAGAAAGGACATCCACTTCAGACACCAAGAGGAGTTCACTTAAACGACCGTCTAATTTAGATATATAAGGATACATGTTAGAAGGAATTACTAACTTAAGCTTAGCCTCGAGACTATTTCCTATAGTCTTATTCTGTCTTGCCTCATCTAACTTTTTATTTACCTCGTCTCTTAATATAAAGAAACAGTCCCACATCTTCTCTTCCTCTGAACTAAGAGAAACTGAATATCTCTCTGGCCATTCCTCTAAGTGAATACTAATCTCTTTTTTACCTGGTAGATGTTGCCAAGCCTCTTCAGTAGTATGAACCATTATAGGAGCTAATATCTTTAGTATTCCCTTTAAAATATTATAAATAGCTGTCTGCGAGGACCTCCTTTTAAGATAAGAAGGTAGGTCAACATATAGCCTATCTTTTATAACATCCAGATAAAAAGAACTTAACTGGTTTACGCAGAAACTGTGCGTACTATGGAATACTGTATGAAACTCATATTCATCGTAGGCTTTCTTTACTCTATCTAACAGTTCATTCCATTCTGAAAGGACCCATTTATCTAAGATGTCAAGTTTCTCTATAGGTACCATATCCTTCTCTGGATCAAAGTCGTATAGATTTCCAAGCATAAATCTTATAGTATTCCTTATCTTCCTATAAGCATCTACTATCTGATTAAGGATATTCTTTGAAACCTTTATATCAGAGCGAAAATCAGAGGAGGCAACCCAAAGTCTTAAGACATCTGCACCCAAAGAATTTACTATCTCTTGGGGGTCTATAACATTACCCAAACTCTTAGACATCTTTTTCCCAGCTTCGTCAACAACAAAGCCATGAGTTAAGACTTTACGATAAGGAGGAATACCTTCGGTAGCTATAGAAAGAAGTAGTGAGGTTTGAAACCAACCTCTATGCTGGTCACTCCCTTCTAAGTACATATCCGCAGGAAAGAGTAAATCCTTATGTGTCTTTAAAACGCCAGCAAAACTTGAACCGGAATCAAACCAAACGTCCATTATATCCTTTTCTTTTTCAAAATCTTTCGAACCACACTTAGGGCATGATACCCCTTCAGGGAGAAGCTCTTCTGTTGAATACTTAAACCATGCATCCGACCCTTCCTTCTCAAATATCTTAGCTACATACTCAATTACTTCTGTATCTAAAAGTGGAGAATTACAATTTTTGCAGTAGAATATAGGCAGAGGAACTCCCCATATTCTCTGCCTGGAGATGCACCAGTCTGGCCTTACTTCTAACATACCAACCATTCTATTCTTACTCCAGGGAGGTATCCATTCGACATTATCTAGACTCTTTAATGCCATATCTCTAAAGCTATTTACATCTATAAACCACTGCTCAGTTGCCCTAAATATTACAGGTTTTCTACATCTCCAGCAGTGAGGATAATCATGGCTAATAGAACCTTTATACAAGAGTGCGCCAGTCTCCTCTAAATAGGATATGATAATCTTGTTAGCTTCTTCTACGTTCATACCTTTAAGATTAAGCGTCTCTGTAGTAAACCTACCTAATTCATCAACAGGTGAAATAACAGGCAGATTATATCTCAATCCTACTTCATAGTCTTCCGGACCGTGACCAGGTGCTGTATGGACTAATCCAGTTCCTTCTCCTGTAGACACATGTTCCCCTGAAACGAGAGGAACTTCTCTATCTTCAAATGGATGCAACGCTTTATACCCCTCTAAATCCTTACCAAGAAATTCTCCGAGTACAGTAATATCTCTCCATCCTACAAGTTCTTTAATATCAGAAAGCCTCTCTTCCACAACAATAAACCTCTTATGGTCTTCTTCTATAAGAAGATACTTTGCACCCGGATTTAATGCTATCGCAGCATTTCCAGGAAGAGTCCATGGTGTTGTTGTCCATATGGGGATATAGACAGAATCTTCTTTTAGTATATCTAATATCTTTTCATCTGGTATTAGTTTGAAAGAGACTATTATAGACGGAGAAGTAACCTCTTTATATTCAATTTCAGCCTCTGCTAAAGATGTTTCACAGTGATAACACCAATAAACAGGTTTTAATGCCCTATATACAAGATTTCTTCTTACTAGCTCTTTAAATACCCTTATCTGAGACGCCTCATAAGCAGGGTCAAAGGTCACATAGGGATTATCCCAATCACCTAGCACACCTAGTCTCTTAAATTCCTCTCTCTGCCTATTTATATACTTAAGGGCAAAATTCTTGCATTCTCCTCTCCATTCTAGAGGATCTATGGATCTTCTATCTTTTTTAGTAGTCTTGGCTACCTGTTGTTCTGTAGGAAGACCATGGGTATCCCAACCTGGGACATAAGGCGCATCTTCACCTAGCATAGTATGATATCTTACAATAGCATCCTTCATTATCTTATTCAAAGCCTGCCCTAGATGTATGTCCCCATTTGCATAAGGTGGACCATCATGCAAGATAAATTTAGTTCTCCCTACCCTCTTCCCCCTTATCAACCTGTATAGGTCAATTTTATCCCAATATTTCTGTATCTCCCTCTCTTTTTCGGGGAGATTAGCCTTCATAGCAAAGTTTGTTTTCGGTAGGTTTAAAGTCTTACTATAATCCATTCTTCGCCTCCTAAGAATCTTGCAAAAATTATATCATGATAAAATATCCAACACAAGTAATGATACTGTATAATATAATACAACTAAATAAAAATAACATCAATCGGAGGTATTAGGAATATGCGGTGTATAAAGTGCAACAGTCCTGCTTCTATTTACATAAGAAGACATAACTCAGCATTCTGCGAGGAGCATTTTCTAGAGTATGTAAAAAGACAAACAGAGAGAGCTATAGAACATTACAAAATGTTTACTGAGGAAGAAAGGATTCTAGTTGCTGTTTCTGGGGGTAAAGATAGCCTTGCCCTTTGGGATATCCTTTTGGATCTAGGCTATAATGTAGATGGGCTCCATATAGACATAGGGATAGGCGAATATTCGGATATCTCTAAAGAGAAGGTAAGAGGTTTTGCCTCTACTAGAGGTGTAAACTATTACCAGATATCTTTTAAAGACATATATCAGACTAGCATAACCTATATAGCTAGA
>JBMFMV010000005.1:0-59804 GCA_049970495.1 bacterium | reverse complement strand
ATACTTACAGCTACCCCGACAAAAATTCCTGTATTTCTAAAAGCATTTAATGCCCTTTCGTCAGTAAGAAGAGTCAAATAATTATTTAAACCAACAAAGTGAAGCGGAGAAGTATACATTATGTTAAGATTGACTAAACTCATTATTATAGCGAATACAAAAGGGACTATTGCTATAAAAAACATAATCAAGAAAGCAGGGGTAAGGAATAAAAACAATGCTCCTCGCTGGTTTTTCATAACAATCCTCCTCTTATCTCCCTGCTAAAAAACTACTTGAGCTTTCCTGAATCTTTCATGATTTTCACAGTTCCCTCTGCCGCCCAGTCAAGTGCTTCCTTTGCCGTCTTCTGACCAGAAATTACCTGCTCAATAGCTATGCCAAGAAGGTTACCAAATTCTCTCCATTCTGGAATAAGTGGGCGAAATTGAGGCATCGCTATTTCATAACTTTTGACTGTAGATGACCTCCAACCTGGATAACTTTTATCATCAAATCTTGCTATAAATGCAGGGTTGTTGAAAACTTTATTTCGAGCTGAACTTACAACACCTAACTGTAGTGCACTATCTAGCTGAATATCATATGATGTCGCCCATTGTACAAATTCAGCTGCAGCAAGTTTTTCTTTTTCTGTCTTTGCTCCAACTGCGCTAATACCTAACCCCATCGAATATATCCCCGGGAATCTACCAGCAGGACCAGCAGGAATAAGTGCATAACCAATCTTCCCAACTATCTGAGATTTAGTAGGGTCTTCAATTCTTGTCATAAAGTTATTAGCATCAATTATCATAGCAGTTTTCCCAGAAGTAAAAGCGGATTGGACATCGTCCCAACTATAAGAAGAAACTCCAGGAGGTCCGTATTTTCTTAAAATATTGGCATAGTATTCTGTTGCTTTAACTCCCACATCATTATTGAAAATTGGATGCCAACTTTTATCGAAAAATTCTCCACCAAAACCTCGGAAGAAACTTGCCCACGTATACACGTTCATGCCATCACCACGTAATCCTCTCATAGCAATTCCATAGAGTTGAGGAGGGTTATTTAGCTTGGCAGCCACTTGCTCTAATTCATCAAAGGTTGTTGGGACTTTAATCCCTTTTTCTGCAAAGATATCTTTCCTATACATAAGATGGGTAATTTCTGAGTAAACAGGTAAACCATAGAGCTTTCCCCCCTCTCTAAATAGATCAAGGACCTTTGGCATAAAATCCTTCGTATCGTAAGCTGGTTTCAGCAAATTATCTAGGGGAACAAGCCAACCCTTCCCAGCAAATTCACTAACATATACACAATCAAGAGCGATTACATCATATGCTCCTTGACCACTAGCTAAGTCCATAACTTCTTTTTCTCTTAATTGAAGCTCAGGATATAGAAGATAGTGGACCTTAATCCCCGTTTGCCTAGTAAATTCAGGTGTATGACTAATGATAAAATCTGTTTCTGGTAGCGATCTGATTGCTACATAAATCTCTACCCCTCTTAGATTCACCGCACCCATTGCCACCGTAGTCATCATTAAAGCTATTCCTAGAAATACCCCAAGAAAAACCTTTATCATAACTTATTCACCTCCAAAACTTTATTTTTCCTTGTGTAAACTCTCAAATTCTTCTAATCCTAACCAGCGAGGAGCCTAAAATACTTCCTTTAAAATACCGCCTGTCTTTAATCTTTGTTAGACTGCCAGCTAAAACTACCCTCTCGGGTTAACTTGACTGAAATACCTTTCAAAACCTTATAATCCTTTTATTATTCTCTCCAAGCATCACTCTCCTTTCGTATCCTTTCATCCCTATATAGTATCGATATCCTCTAGGAGCATAAGGTAAACATCTCATCTAGTCTTCAAATTCTAGCAAGTAATTAGCTACAGATTCGTCTGTGACCAAATGAGTAATATATCCCCACCGTAATGCACCAAGAACCGCTTCTTTCTTATCTTCTCCTCCACTTAAAGCGATGATCTTTTTAACCTTTTTAATCTGTTCTATAGAGACACCAACTATATTCTCTCTTATAGATATAGGAGATATATTGCCATTAATATCAAAGTAATTCTGAACTATATCCCCTACACTCTTATATAAGATTAATTCTCTCTTTAAGGTTTCAATTGCTCCTTTTGAAAAAGCTACCAGCGGAGAATAATCTTTCCATAATGATGGGATATTTCCTATCCCCACTAACACCATCGTTAATTTATCCCATAAATCTACAACTTTCTTTATCCTAGGCTCATTAAATAATGTGTCTCTGGTCTCCTTGTTTTCTAGAAATATAGGGATATCTAAGGAATACCATTTTGCTTTAAATTTATTTGCTACCCACTTGGAGAGTTCATTGACTTGAAAAATAGGATCTAACTGTCCAGTTCCCCCTCCTAGAGGGACTACCGTTATTTCTTTATGATTAGGATTTAATTGTCTAATACATTCAGACACAGTCGATCCCCAACCTATACCAATAATATCTCCATTTTGGGTTACATCTTGCAAAAGTAAAGCCCCCCATTTACCCATTTCTTGAAGGATTAAAGACTTAGGGAGATATCCACTAGAGACAACTATTGCTCTCTCTAAGTTAAACTTCTTCTCAAGGGCTTGTTCTAGGTCTTTGCATGTAGATGAAGGATCAATAATCTTTATTGAAATTATTCCTTCCTCTCTAGCTTTTTGGAGAAGACGTAATACCTTAAATCGCGAAATACCCAACTCCTTGCCTATCTCTTCTTGGGTTTTCCCCTCTTCATAATAGAGTCGAGCTATTTTAGCTGTTAATTTAATCTTACTCTCATCCACCTAAATAATCTTTCTCCCAAATCTCTACTTTTGTGATGCACTTTTATTTTATACTATCTACATATCTTGTGTCAAGGGATCGACATTCCTCAAAAATAATCTACCTGAAATTAGATTGTTTCCTCAAAATTAGTAAAAAGAAGAACCATCCTGTAGCTTATGTTATATTTATTCTAAAAAAGGAGGCTACAGGATGGTTACAACTATTCCAGAAAAAGTATACACTATGAAAGGGAGAATATCTATAATTATCCATGCTGATAAGGTAGTCCATCCCAATAGATGTATGAAGTAGCCCAGACTTCATATTCCTCCTTTCTTAGAGAGTCTATCCCCTCCGCAAATTCTACCACCTGTAGCTTCTTTTATCCGTTTTTACTACCCATGACAGCCTAGTTCCTTGATACAGAAAGAAAAGAAGTCCCCTAGTAGCATATAATCCATCTCCAACCATAAAATCTACAAAACCTCTACCATATGTCTGTAAGAATCTCTCAAGTAACCTTTGGCTTGCAGGTAACTCTATAACTGGGCTTTCTCTTGGAGATAATGAAAAGATATCCCCCAGAGAGGCTAATTTAATTGAGTAATTTCTGGGATAAATTTTAGCAACAAGAAAGTGACACCTATTTTATGATATAATGAAAAGATAGAGGTATATCATGGAGAAAAAACAAAAATTGCAGATAATTGAGGAAATTAAAAAGATCGAACGGGAGCTTTATTTAAAGAAAACTCAACTTGCAGTATTAGAAGCATTAGAGTATGAAGTAACGAGACCCTCTTTACTTGCTGAAGGGTTAAATCCACAAGAATGGAAAAAGGTATTTTCAGAATTGATCACGTTAATTGGACAACAATCTTCTGGTGGAAATAGCATCGAGGACATTAAAATAGAGCGAGAAAGATGAAATTTGTTATTGATAGTAAAATTTTTATTAGTAGTGTTGACCCTAGAGATATATTCCATTCAGAGTGTTACCCTATTTTTGAAAAGCTGTTAAACTTTGAATTAGAAGCTTTATGCCCAGCTCTTGTATTAGTTGAAACAACATGTGTTATACGAAGAAGAACAAATAGTGAAACAATCGCCATTGCAGTTTATAAAAATTTGAGTCGGTTGCCTTCTATTACTTGGCTGGATATAACTGTTGATGTAGCAGAAAGTACATGCATAATAGGCAGCAAAACTGGACTAAGAGGAGGAGATGCTATTGTATTACAAGTAGCTGAGCAATACGGTATCCCTTTATTGACCAAAGATAAAGAAATGAAGAAGAAGGCTTTAAAGGGCACTCTAGTTTTTGAACCGTCAGAATTGTCTCTATGAAGAGATTAATATCGTCTAACAGTGGATAAAAGGCTTAGTCTAAATTGCCTTTGATAATCTCTTTTATCCAAGACTCATTACTATAAAAAGGGATTGGGTTGATGTAGCCATTTGTAAAGAGTTTTGACTGAAAGGTGACTGGATTTATTAGGAAATTTTAACAAGTTAAAGGAGGTGGAGTTCAAACGCTAGATAAATGTGAAATATGTGGTAAAGAGCTTTATGTTGGTCTTTTAAACTCGAATGTAGGAGGAAGATGTCGTATTTGTGGTAAATTGTGCTGTAAAGAGCATTTTAGAGACGACTTATATCCAATCTGTTGGGAAAAGACTACAGTAATGAAAAGATATCCCCCAGAGGGGGCTAATTTAATTGAGCAATTCCTATAGAAGGAACTAAGAGATTTTTATACTCTCGTCTTTTATAGTATAATAAGTAAGAATCTAAAAATTAAGGAGAGTCTTAAGATAGACTAAATTTGCTATGGATATAGCATCTATAATCTTTATAGCTTTTAGTTTGGCTATGGATGCCTTTAGTGTATCAGTTACTAGTGGGATAACTACAAGGAACATAAAATACTATCAGGTGCTGAAGATGGGATTTTCTTTTGGCCTCTTTCAGACTTTTATGCCTCTACTAGGTTGGTTAGCTGGTTCAAGTCTAAAAGTTTATATCTCTGGTATAGACCACTGGATAGCATTTGTGCTTTTGTCTTTTGTAGGAATAAGAATGGTCTATGAATCTCTAAGGGGCGAAAGTCAAATAATCAATCCATTTGACAATAAGACATTAATCCTTCTTTCAATTTCGACAAGCATAGATGCACTAGTAGTTGGAGTAACTTTTTCATTTCTTGAGACCTCTATTCTTCTTCCTGTATTAATAATAGGAATAGTGACATTTACACTTTCTTCAATTGGTATCTTGATGGGAAATGGTTTAAGACACTTTTTTGAAAATGCTAAGGTAGAGATATTTGGCGGATTAATACTTATAGGGATCGGAATAAAGATACTTATAGAGCATTTGGTATAAAAAACTAAAGGGGCGCCAATCGGCGCCCCTTATTGCATCCTATTAGTATTCAGGGGGTGGAGGAGTAGTTTCTTTCTTTTCTTCTGGCTTCTCAACAACAACTGCTTCTGTGGTCAGTAACATAGCAGCAATACTTGCAGCGTTTTGGAGAGCGCTACGAGTTACCTTAACTGGATCGATAATTCCAGCCTTAACCATATCTACGTACTCTCCACTCATTACATCTAAGCCATGTCCCTTGGGTAAGCTCTTTACTTTCTCTACAACTACGGAGCCCTCAAGTCCAGCATTAGCGGCAAGTTGCTTGAGTGGTTCTTCAAGAGCTTTCTTTACTATCTCTACTCCAGTCTTTTCATCTCCATCAACCTTTATATTATCTAGAACGCTCATTATATTGATGAGTGCTACTCCACCGCCAGGAACAATCCCTTCTTCCACAGCTGCTCTAGTTGCAGCAAGAGCATCCTCTATACGATGCTTCTTCTCTTTCATCTCTGTCTCAGTAGCTGCTCCTACTTTAATCACTGCGACTCCGCCAGATAGCTTTGCAAGTCTTTCCTGAAGCTTCTCCCTATCGTAGTCAGACTCTGTCTGCTCGATCTGGGCTTTGATCTGAGCTATTCTCTTTTTGATCTCTTCAGGATTACCTTTACCCTCGACTATAGTAGTATTGTCCTTGTCAGCTTTAACCTGTCTAGCCTGACCAAGCATATCAATTGTTACATTTTCAAATTTGATTCCAAGCTCATCAGATACTACCTGACCACCAGTGAGTATAGCTATATCTTGCAGCATAGCCTTTCTCCTGTCACCAAAGCCAGGAGCCTTTACTGCTAGAGACTGCAATGTCCCTCTTAGTTTGTTTACTACTAGTGTAGCAAGAGCCTCTCCTTCGACATCCTCTGCTATAACTACTAGAGGTCTTCCTCTCTGGACAACCTTTTCTAGGATTGGTAGTATGTCATTTACAGAGCTAATCTTCTTGTCAGTTATAAGGATGTATGGCTCATTAACTATTGCTTCCATCCTCTCAGTGTCTGTTACCATATAAGGAGAAATGTAACCTCTATCAAACTGCATCCCTTCTACCTGTTCTAGAGTAGTTCCAATAGTCTGAGCCTCCTCTACAGTGATAACTCCGTCTTTCCCTACTTTCTCCATCGCATCGGCTATTAAGTTACCAATCTCTGGGTCTGCAGCAGAGATTGTTGCAACATGAGCTATGGACTCTTTATCTTCAATTGGTATAGCCATCTTCTTAAGTTCTTCTACGCATACCTCTACAGCCTTTTCGATGCCTCTTCTTAGAATCATTGGGTTGGCACCAGCAGCAACGTTCTTTAGCCCTTCTCTAATCATAGCTTGAGCTAAGATTGTTGCTGTAGTAGTTCCATCACCAGCTACATCTGCAGTCTTTGTAGCAACTTCCTTTATAAGCTGAGCCCCAACATTTTCAAATGGGTCCTCTACTTCAATCTCTTTTGCTACCGTTACACCATCATGGGTTATAGTTGGAGATCCAAACTTTTTCTCTAATACAACGTTTCTACCCTTTGGACCTAGGGTAGTCTTTACCGCATCTGCCAATGTATTTACACCTTTTTCTAACTTTCTTCTAGCATCTTCATCAAATATGATTAACTTTGGCATCTAACATTCACCTCCTTATTCTTCTATAATGGCTAGAATATCTCTCTCACTAAGGATAAGATATTCTTCGTTTTCGATTTTTACTTCTGTCCCAGCATACTTAGAATAGAGGACTTTGTCTCCTTCTTTTATCTGGAGAGGGACAAGTTGCCCATTATCTAATAACCTACCCTGCCCTACAGCTAAAACTTTACCCTGTTGAGGCTTTTCTTTAGCGGTATCTGGAAGCACAATACCACTCTTTGTTCTCTCTTCAACTGCTATTGGCTTTACCAATACTCTATCACCTAATGGTTTTAGTTTCATTCTATCACCCTCCTTCTATATTTTTAGCAATCATGGCTATAGAGTGCTAACATCTAAAAGTATAGCATAATCTAATTCTAAATGCAAGAGGGTGGTATAAATTTTGCAAACAGATTTTAGATTGCAAAAGACTACTGATGGAGTATAACTAGATTATCCCTATGGATTACCTCATGATATCCTCTTTTCCCCTTCAGTTGCTCTAACTCGCTACTAGAATAGTACACTATTCCTCTAGCAAATTCTTCTCCAGTAGGAGATATAACAGAAACCGCATCTCCTGATGAGAATTCACCTTCTATCTCTTTAATCCCCTGAGATAGGAGGCTCTTATTTTTAAATACTAATGCTTCATATGCGCCCTGATCTACGTATAATTTCCCTTTTGGGGTTACCCCATAACCTATCCATATCTTGCGTTTTGACAACTTATCACCCTCTATATGAAACAAGGTGCCGATAGACTCTCCACTAATTATTCTCTCTAACACTCTATTCTCTCTACCAGACGCTATCACAGTAGGTATATTCCTTCTAGCTGCTATCTCAACAGCAAGTATCTTGGTTATCATGCCACCTGAACCCTTCTCTGAAGGTCCTCCCAAGTCTTTTGGAATCTCATCGAAGCTATGTATCTCTTTTATTAGTTTTGCATCGGGATAAAGCCTGGGATCTTTGTCATAAAGGCCATTTACATTTGATAGAATAAGGAGTAAATCACTATCTATTAATGTTGCAACTAAAGCAGACAACTGGTCATTATCTCCTAACTTTATCTCTTCTGTTGCCACAGTGTCATTTTCATTTATTACTGGAATTATGCCAAGTCTTATCAGCTCTTCTAGGGTATTACGTGCATTAAGGAATCTCTTTCTGTCTGCAAGGTCTTCTCTGGTTAGTAAGATTTGAGCAACTATAAGCCCATAAGATTCAAATATTAAACTGTAATAGTTTATCAGCTTTCCCTGTCCTACAGCTGCCAAAGCCTGTTTTTGCACAAGCCCTAGATTCTTATTGATATTTTTTACTATAGACCTACCAAGTCCAATAGCCCCTGAAGTGACAATAGTGGTAGATATCCCTAAATCTTGTATATTTTTCACCTGTCTAGCTATGTTATCTAAAAAACTGACATCTAAACCATCCTCAGGACATAATGTTGCTGTACCTATCTTTACTACTAATCTCTTCATAGGACAAATCTCTCCCCGAGATATATCTGTTTTACCTTATCATTATTAGCAATCTCACTAGGTTCGCCACTCGCTATTACTTCTCCCTCATTTATTATATACGCCCTATCAACTATAGAAAGAGTCTCTCTAACATTATGGTCTGTAATTAGTATACCTAAACCTTTTTCCCTCAGCTGATGTATTATTATCTGTATATCGGCAACAGTTATAGGGTCTATACCTAAGAATGGTTCATCTAAAAGAATAATCTTAGGAGAAGTCAAAAGAGACCTAGCAACCTCAAGTCTTCTTGCTTCACCCCCAGAGAGAGAAGATGCTAAAGATTTCCTTAGATGTACTATGCCAAATTCCTCCAGGAGCTCCTCTACTTTAGTTATCCTCTCTTTATTTGTCATTGGAAGAAACTGCAGTATCGCCAACAGATTTTCCTCCACTGTAAGTTTTCTAAATATAGAAGGTTCCTGAGGCAAGTAACCTATTCCAAGTCTAGCTCTCCTATGGATAGGCATATCCGTTATATCATTTTCGTCTAAATAAATCTTTCCCGCATTCGGTCTTAAAAGGCCAGTTATCATATAGAAGGTGGTAGTCTTTCCTGCTCCGTTTGGTCCCAGAAGACCAACTATCTCTCTAGATCTTATCTCTATAGATACATCCTTTACAACAACCCTCTGTCCAAATCTCTTTACTAAGTTTACAGTCTTAAGTATCATTATAGTATCTCGCTCAATAGAACTAACTCAACTTCCTTATCTTCCCAACTATAGTCTCTTATAGTCAACAATGTATTTTCTCTTAGATGTCCTATCCCTATAGCAAATCCATTCTTTATGCCAAACTCGACAAGTTTATCTATCTGCGAGTTTATATAACCCCTATTATCTATATTATCTAAAAATACATCTCTCTTGGCAAATCTCTCTAGTCCTATTTCCTTAGAAACCTTCTCCCCAACAGAATTTGAAGTAGTAAGACTATCAACAAAGTATAAACCCCTACCTTTGACTATACCTAGTATTGTTCTCATTACCTCTTCATTGGTAGTAGCTAGAGAACCCATATGATTGTTTATCCCATTGACATATGGTAATTCTTGAAGATAAGAAGTCACTTTATCTTCTATCTGCTTCTTATCCATATTTATCCTTATAAAAGTATCGTCTACCCAACCTTTTCCAATTGGTTCCATAGGAAGATGTAATAGGACATCCCAACCCATCTTTTTCCCAAGAATACTCATCTCCCTAGACTTACTCTGTTTCGGGAGTATAGAGATGTTAAGGGGCAGATTAATACCTTCTAGCACTCTATTAAGCCTAGTAGATCTTCCCACGTCATCTATTATAATGGCGATTTTTCCTCGAGGCTGAGCCTTATTAAATTTAAACTCGACTATCTCTTTATTATTCTCATAAATGATATTACCTTCTAGTCTATATCCAAGTTTGAGAAGCTCTGCATTTAATCTACGCCTTAACCATTCGATAGAACAAAAAGTGGGGACCTCTATATTCCAGTCCTTTTGAACCTTACAGTTTAACTCTATTAAAAGAGATTTTATAGATTCTTCTAATTTTGGATCTAATCTTTCCTCAGATGTTACAACATTATCTTCAACCACTGTGGTAACCTCTTTCTTAGTTTCTAGAACAGTATCCTCATTCCCTTTAGTAGGTGTTTTCTCAGCAGGTGTCTCCTTAATGCTAGTTTTTTCTTTAGATAATGGTTTTAGCGGTTCATAGATAGGGGTAGGCTTTGTCTCAGGTAATACAACTTGAGGTTGGGAGGTATCTTCTTTCATCCCAACCTCTCTTATACTCCATACGGCATAGAGACAAATCAATATGAATATTATAGAAAAGAGTAAAGTTATGTCAAAAGAAACTTTCTTTCTTCTACTTTTTCCCAAGTAAAACTTCTTTAGCCCTTTCTAATTGGATATCTGTTCCCTTCTGATCCCAATCAACCTGAATATCAGGCTTTATACCCTCCTTATGAATATAACGCAACTTAGGAGTAAGCCATTTCTGTACAGTTAGACTTATGGCAGAACCATCGGCTAACTGAATTACACTCTGCACAAGTCCCTTACCAAAAGTTTTTGTACCAACTAAAGTCGCCCTCTTATAATCCTGTAAAGCTCCAGCAACAATCTCTGAAGCACTGGCACTACCTTCATTTACCAGTACAACTACAGGAACTTTTACCCTATAAAGACTTGAAATGGCATCAAACTGATCCCTGTTCCCATTCCTATCTTCAGCATATAATATAGGACCTTTCTGAATAAAGTAACTAGCTACCTGTATAGCAGAACTAAGTAGGCCACCAGGATTGTTTCTTAAATCAAGGATGATTCCTCTTTTTGCCTTTGGCAATATCTGATTTAAAGCATTATCAAGCTCATCAGAGGTTGGCTCTCTAAAAGCCTTTATCTTTATATAGCCAATATTATCCTCTAACAACTTACTAGATACTGTTAAAAGCCTAATAACTGCTCTAGTAATAGTAATCTCTATAGGTTTTTGTTCTCCCTCCCTCTGGATAGTAAGCTTAACCTTTGTTCCAGCAGGACCACGAATAAGCCTACTTACCTGATCTAGGTTCATCCCTTCTGTAGATTTATCATCTACTTTAAGTATTATGTCTCCTGTCTTTAATCCCGCCTTTTGTGCTGGTGTATCGTCTATAGGGGATATAACTACTATCTGTTTTTTATCGTTCATTCCTATCTCTATTCCAATACCCTCAAAGCTACCTTGAAATTCTTCTCCCATAGTCTTATAATCTTCAGGCTTCATAAAATATGAATAAGGGTCGTTCAGACTTGATATCATACCCTCTATCCCTTTATAAGAGAGGTTCTTTCCGTCAACCTTTTCTACATAGTTATTTGTAATAAGGTAATACGCCTGAGTCAAAATCTGCAGATTTCTATCTACATTATTTTGGGCAGAGATATATCCTCCATAGTTTATTCCTAGTAAGAATGATATAACTACTGTTATCAAGGCCACTAAACTGTAAATTACAAAGTTACGCCTCATAAATCAATCCTCCAATCATCATTTTATTATCAATTCTATTTTATCACAGAGAGAGGATTTACAGGGGTCCCATCTCTTCTTATTTCAAAGTGGAGATGGTTTCCTGTAGACCAGCCTGTAGAGCCTATTCTACCTATTATCTGTCCTCTTTTTACCTGATCGCCTTCATTCACTAATAATTGAGAACAATGGGCATATAATGTTGACATCCCATTACCATGATCAATAATAATAACTTTTCCATAACCACTCTGCCAACCAGAATATATTACTCTACCATCATTCACAGCATATATAGGGTCCCCATAACTTCCAGCAATATCTATCCCAGAATGAAACATCCTTATTCCCCATATAGGATGTATGCGATAGCCAAACGGAGAAGTTATTAATCTACAAGCAGTTGGCCAGTATAAGTTACCAACAAGTCCTGGACCTTGAGTAGTTTGCTGTAATCGCCTAATTAAAGCTTCTAACACCCTAGAACTTTCTTCTAGCTCTTTTAAAGCCCTCTCATAAGAAACTCTCTCACTTACCGTCTGGGCTAAGAGCCTATTTCTCTCCTCTTTTTTCTCTGCTAAAAACTTCTGTTTAGAAAGTAATTCCTCCCTAGTAGCCTTAATATCCTTTTCTTTATCATTTAATTCTTTTCTCCACCTATCTACATTAGCCATCTCGTCTTGAATAGACTTTATAAGTAAGGCATCTTCTTTGGCTAACTGGTTCAAGAATCTACAGCGTGTAAGAAAGTCATAGGGATCTCTAGCACCTAGCAACAACTCTAGATACTCTGCATTTCCATATCTGTATATGAGGAACAATTTTTCTCCTAATCTATTCCTAGAGGACCTTAAATTACTCTGTGCAATATTTAATCTTCTCTCTGCCTCCTTTTTAAACACAAGGACTTGATTTAAGTGTCTTTCCAATTCTTCTATCCTTTTAGATGTTATCTCTATCTCTTGGTCTATAGTATTTATCTCTCTAACAAGATTTCGTTCTTTGCTCCTCGTCTGTTCTACAAGACTTTTCTGCATATTTAGTTTCTGTTTTATATCTTTTAGCTCTTCCTGTTTCTGTGTAATTGTATCCTTACCGAAAGCACCCTCTAAAATAGATAAAACAAGCAGGAGTACAAGAAAATATTTCATCTTATCTTTTAAGATGTCTCTCCAAGAAGATAACACTTCCTATCCCTCCCACTATCATACCAAAAGTTATAAGAGAAAGAGTAAGTTTTATAGTATTATATGTTATAAATCCTGTAAACAAAGGGAAACTAGATAGGACATATTTATTAAATAAAAAGACTAGCACATTAAATAATACTGATCCTAAAATACCTCCAAAGAAACCACATAATATCCCCTCAAAGATAAATGGGCCTTTTATAAAAAATCTACTAGCACCCACTAGTTGCATGATTTCTAACTCTCTTATCCTTGAAACAAAACTCAATCTTATAACATTTGATATCACAAAAAGAGATACAACAATAAATACTAAAACTACTATACCGCCTCCAAATTCTACCCAAGTTATAAGTTTATTCACCATTCTAGTTATCTCTAAAGGGACATCGATGTCTTTGACTCCAGGTAAACTCGCCACTGCCTTAGCTAAAGTCTCTATGTACTCCGGGCTATCAACCTTAATCTCGAAAGAATCAGGGAGAGGATTTTTCCCTAACATCTCTAGAACAAACTTATTACCTCTAAGGGTATCTTTAAATCTTTTCCAAGCTACATCCTTAGGGACATAAACTACTTCTTTTACTCCTTCCATACTAACTATTCTATTCCTTAACATCTCTCTATCTTCCGGTCTCAAGTTATCCTTAAGGTATAAGACTATCTCTAGCTGACTACTCATCCCAGTAAATACGCTACGGACAATACCAAATGTATAACTTACTACACCTAAGAGTACGAGCATAAAGGCTATAATTCCTATAGCAGCAAAGGTAGAAATCCTAGCCCTAGTAAGTCCCTTCCACGCCTCTCTAACAATAAACGCTATAGAGTATACTCTCATTCATAGCTCCCTTTATACTCATCCTTAACTATCCTTCCCTTATAAAGACTTATAACTCTTTGTCTCATAGTATTTACTATCTCTTTGTTATGTGTAGCCATCACTATGGTGGTTCCTCTAGCATTTATCCTTTTAAAAAAGTCCATAATCTCCCAAGAAGTAGCCATATCTAAATTACCTGTAGGCTCATCAGCTATAAGTATTGCCGGATTATTGACCAAAGCCCTTGCAATAGAAGTCCTCTGCTGTTCTCCTCCAGAGAGTTCGCTTGGATAACAATTACTCTTATGGAGAAGTCCTACAATATCTAAAACCTTTCCAACCCTAGCTCTTATCTCTCTACTAGAGTATCCCATTACTTCAAGAGCAAAGGCAACATTCTCATAGACAGTCTTATTAGGGAGAAGTTTAAAGTCTTGAAAAACGACTCCCAGCCTTCTTCTTAGGAGAGCTACCTGATGAGGCTTCAATTTTGCAACATTAACTCCTCCTACTATGACTTCGCCTTTTGTCGGTAGCTCTTCTCTATATATAAGTTTTAACAGGGTAGACTTCCCCATCCCTGTAGGTCCTACTATAAAGACGAACTCTCCTTTTTCTATTCTTAAGGAGACATCCTCAAGAGCCAGGACTCCATTATCATAATATTTAGTTACATTCCTAAACTCTATCATCTAACATCACTTTTCTTATCTTTTCGGCTACAGAAATAGAGTCAAGTCTATAAAATCTTAATAACTCTTCAAATTTGCCAGAATCACCAAACTCATCATTAATGCCTATCCTTATTAGCTTAGCTTTAGTAGGGGGTAAGACTTCTGCTATAGCACTCCCTAAGCCACCAATAATATTGTGGTCCTCACAGGAGAATACATATTCATACCTCTGAGATAATTCTGATATCAAATCGACATCTATAGGCTTTATACTAGACATACTCACTACCCCTATATCTATTCCGTCTTTTAGAAGAAGCTCTGCTGACTCTAATGCAATATAAGTCATAATGCCGCATGCTATAACTACCCCATGTCTACCTTCTCTAAGCACTCTACCTTTACCAAGCTCAAACTTGTAAGATTCATCAAATATAACAGGGGTAGCAGGTCTAGCAAGTCTTACATAGAAAGGTCCAGGGAGCTCTGCTACCTTCTTAACCACTTCCTTAGTCTCTACCCCATCAGAAGGCACTATAACTCTCATATTTGGAATGCTTCTCATAAGGGCTATATCTTCGAATGCCTGATGCATAGCGCCATCTTCTCCTGCAGTAACCCCAGAATGAGTCGCTACTATCTTGACATTTCTATTAGGGTAGGCTATAGATTGCCTAACTTGATCATATGCCCTTCCTGATGCAAATACTGCAAATGTACTGGCAAAAACAATCTTACCTGTAGATGCTACACCGGCAGCGATACCCATAAGATTCGCCTCTGCAATTCCAACATCAAAGAATCTATCTGGAAATACCTTTGCAAAGTTAATGGTTTTAGTAGATTTTGATACATCTGCATCCAGAACAACTAAATTAGGATAAAGTTTACCTAGCTCTAGCAGAGTCTCTCCGTATACATCTCTCATCGCTAGTTTATCCAATAGACTCACCCCCTAATTCAACCATTGCAGATTCCCATTCTTTCAAAGAGGGAGCTTTTCCATGGAAGTCTACTACATTCTCCATAAAGGATACACCCTTACCTTTTATAGTATGCGCTATTATCATGGTGGGAGAATCTTTATTTTCTTTAGCTTTTTCCACTGCTAATAATATTTGAGAATAGTTATGCCCATCTATCTCTATCACATTCCAACCAAAGGCTCTCCACTTATCTACCAGTGGATCAAGAGGCATAATACTTTCTGTATCTCCGTCTATCTGAAGTCCATTCCTATCAGTTATTCCTATTAGATGATCTAATTTAAACTTTCTAGCAGACATAGCAGCTTCCCATACTTGACCTTCTTGGCTTTCACCATCCCCAATTAAGACATAAGTATAGTAGTCTCTTTTATCTATTTTTCCAGCAAGAGCAACACCAACAGCAAAAGACAATCCTTGTCCTAAAGAACCAGAAGAGAATTCAGCCCAAGGGAGTTTCTTTATATCAGGATGTCCCTGAAGTCTACTACCAGGCTTTCTAAGAGTATCTAATTCTTCCTTTTTTACTATTCCTAGCTCATAAAAGATAGCATACAAGGCTGGACATGCATGTCCCTTTGATAGTATAAATCTGTCTCTATCTTCCCAGTAGGGGTCTTCTAATTTATAGCGCATGATGTTGAAATATAGGGTGACCATAATATCAACTGCACTCAAGGATCCACCTGGATGTCCTGAGCCAGCCTTAGTAATCATATATAATGTATTATACCTTACCCTTCGAGCAATTTCAGGCAGTTTTTCTATACTATATTTCAACTCTAATCCCTCCTTAACACCTCTACAAGGTCCTCTATATTGTATGTATTTACTACATCTTTAACCTCTAACCAACCCCTCCTAGCAGTAATAACTCCGTATATAATGTTATCTAAATGGGCAGGACTGTGTGCATCTGTATTGATTGCAAATCTAACACCATACCTTTTTCCTTCTCTTATAAGAGTTTCATTAAGGTCTAACCTTTCAGGAGAAGAGTTTATCTCCATAATGACCCCTCTTTCTCCTGCAACTTTTAATACCTTATCCATATCCACCTTATACGGGTCTCTCTCAAGTAGAATCCTCCCAGTAGGATGAGCCAGTATATTTACATAAGGATTCGATATAGCCTTTATTATTCTATCGGTCATCTCTTTCTCTTCCATCCTAAAATTAGTATGAACAGATGCTATAACAATATCTAGCTCTTTAAGTATCTCCTCAGGCATATCTAAGCTTCCATCAGGAAGGATATCAACCTCTATCCCTTTAAGTATAGTAAAACCATCCAATTTTTCTTTTATTAACTCCAATTCTTTATGCTGTTCTCTTATCTCTTGTGGGCTTAAACCTCCAGCTACCTTCAATGAACCAGAATGATCAGTTATAGCCATATATCTATATCCACGCCTTATACAAGAAGATGCCATATCCAAGATATTTGCAGTTCCATCGCTCCAAAGGGAATGTATATGGAGATCTCCCTTTATATCAGTCTGAGAGATTAATGACGGTAATTTATGCTCTTTTGCCAACTCTATCTCCCCTAGGTCTTCTCGGATCTCAGGGGGTATATATTGTAAGCCAAGAGTTTCGTATATCTCTTCTTCCGACTCAAAGAACCTATTTTCCCCTAAAAGTTTCAGGATTTTACTTGTATGAGAATCACTACCAGTATATAGGAACATATTGTAGAAAAACATGTCTGGGGTGGTAAGCTTTATATCTATCTTATAGGTATCTAGCCTAGTCTCCAAAATAGGTGTAACCTTTTCTATATTATCCGTTGCTACTAGTATATCTACATCACTATTTATCTCTTTTCCTCTCCTTAAACCTCCAACCAATACTACGTCTCTTACATAGGAATTTGACTTAAGTATATCCCTTACTGCTAGATAAACTGCAAAACCTTGATCTAATCTTAGCATCCTCTTTTTTTCTAACGCCTTCTCTATACCAGAATAAATCTTTTCTAAGGTCTTACTCTTGAGTTCATTAAATTCTTTTAATCTATCACTTGAGACTAACTCATATAACTCTTCTAATGAAGAGGCCCCAGTTACTTTATAGATACTAAAGGCAGTCTTTGGTCCTATACCCTGTATCTGCTGGAACTCTCTCACCCCTTCTGGAATCTCACGAGTAAGCTCTTCATAAAGTGAAGAGGTCCCGCTTTTTAATATCTCTTCTACCATATCTCCAATTACCTTACCTATGCCAGGTAGAGAGATCACATCATCTTTACTCTCTATCCTTTTAGATAAACCAGAAATAGTTCTTGCTGCCTTTCTAAATGCCATAACACGATAAACGTTTTCTCCTTTCATCTCTAAGAAGTCTGCTATAGCAGACAATATCTCTGATATCCTTTCGTTTATATCACCTAATTCCATAGGAGAGAATCCTCTCTATTATTCTTCTTACCCAAGATTCCATTATTCCAAGTATTATTGTACTAGATAGCCAACCTCTTGTATATTCAAACCTAGAAAGGATAATGCCCAAAAAACCACATATACCCAGCCCCCACACTATTCCCAAGACGCAACCACCAAGTCTGTCTAAAAATTTACCAAAACCCTTCTTTGGTCTTCTAATAAGGAAGCCAATACCATTTATTAAAGTAAGAGATACAAAAAATACAATCATAAAGACTATAAAAGCAGCAATATCTTTAGAGATGTTAAATCTATCTACAATGTCCTTTGTAAAGAATTTAGTCCCTAGATTTCCAAAATAGATAGCTATTAAAATTCCAATAAGAAAAAAGAAAGAACGTATAAAGCCTCTCCTTAATCCCCAGAACAATCCTAGAATAATAAGGATTATACTTACTATATCAAGGCTTATATTACTACCATTCACGCAACCTCCCACCTATATCGGCTAATCTATCCTTTAGGTACTTCACCCTTTCCTCAACTTCTTCCTGAGTCAAAGTCCTGTCCTTAGCTCTAAGATCTAGAGAAAAACCAAGGTTCACCATACCCTCTGGGATATTGGGCCCTTTATATAGGTCAAAGAGTTCGTATCTCTCTAGTATATCGCCAAAAACTTCTCTGATAATCCCTATCACTTTTGTAGAGTGGACTTTTTCCGGAACTACTACCGCTACATCCCTCTTTAGCCGTGGAAGTCTATTAGGCTCCCTTACTAGACCTGTCTTAAAGAATTCAAGAGGAAATTTCTCTATATCTATCTCGGCTAGATATATTCTAGGAAGCTTCAAAGCCTTAGCCATATCTGGATGTAATTCTCCTATAAATCCAACCATCTCTCCTTTGTAGAATATATTGGCAGCTCTTCCTGGATGAAGTGCTGAGTAATAAGCAGGGATAAAAGATAAGTTATTATTATTAAACAAAGATTCTAACACTCCTTTAACTAGGAAGAAGTCAGCACCTATTTCTTTATCCCAAGAATAGATAAATCTACCTGTCTGAACTATACCCAGGTGCTCCTTTTCTATATAGTCTTCTCCTCTTTTAAAAAACACCTTACCTATCTCAAAAAGGCTAAAATCATCATAGCCCCACCTTGTATTATTTATAGATAGTGTAAGGAGAGCTTGCGAGAGTAACATCCTTAGTACAGATTCTTCTTCTCTAAGGGGATTTATAACCTTTACACTTTCTACTGGATCTTGATAAAACTCTCCAAAATAACTGTTAAATTGAACAGGTATAAAACTAGAAGTAATAACCTCACTAAAACCAAGAGAATTTAACCTTCTTCTTATTATCTTTCGTCTTTCCCATTCAGGTGGAAGAGAGACTACCCCTGTTATCCTTTCATGAAGAGTAGATGGAATCTTGTCATATCCAATTATCCTTACTATCTCTTCATAAAGGTCCTCTTCCAAAGATATATCTCTTCTGGAGGATATAGGGGTAACGTGCCAGGTATCAGCATTTTTATCAACTTTAAATCCTAACCTAACAAATACAGATTCCATCTCTTCGAGCGACAATTTAAGACCCATCCTTTTGTTGAACCTTTCAGGTCTGAACCTGATGGCAACAGGTTCATATCTTACAGGATAAAATTCGCTTATTCTACCCACCTCGCCTCCACACAACTTTAATATCATTTCTACTGCTATATCAGACGCATACTTGGTAATACCAATATCTACCCCTTTTTCAAATCTTATAGAGGCTTCTGTTCTAAGTCCGAGAGACTTTGAAGTCCCTCTAACTGAGATATGGTCAAAACAAGCAGATTCAAGAGCTATATTCTTGGTAAAGAAAGAGACCTCCGATTCCTCTCCCCCCATAACTCCAGCTATTGCTATAGGATGTCTTTCATCGGCAATAACTAGATCATTAGTGGTAAGTCTACGAGTCTCTCCATCTAGAGTTACAATCTCTTCTCCATTATAAGCCCTCCTAACTATGATTCTACTTGAGATTTTATCCGCATCAAAGGCATGTAAAGGTTGACCAAGCATCCACATTACATAATTTGTCACATCTACTACATTATTTATGCTCCTTATTCCAACTGCCTCTAGTCTATTTTTAAGCCACCCTGGGGATGGACCAACCTTTACGCCCTTGATAAACCTCAACGTATATCTTGGACACAATTCGGGCGAAAGGACCTCTACACCTAATCCTTCTTCTATCTCTTTAAACTCTGGTCTTATTGGCAACTTTAATGGAACATCAAATAGAGCTGAGACTTCTCTAGCAATCCCTAAAATACTATGGCAATCCCCCCTATTTGCGGGGATACTTATATCCATAAGATAGTCATTACCTACCGTCTCTAGCTCTTCCACCTCTAATCCAGCCATAGTTAATCTTCTGGCTATCTCTTCACACGGAACATCAATATCAACAAAATCCTTAAGCCAAGAGTATAATATCTTCATAATTCCTCCTTAGAACTGTGCTAAGAATTCAGGGTGATTCTCTAAGAAGAACCTTATATCATTTACACCGTATAGTAGCATAGCAAGTCTATCCCATCCCATACCGAAGGCAAAACCAGAATACTCCTCAGGGTCTATACCACCAACTTCTAAAACCTTTGGATGAACCATACCACAACCAAGTATTTCAATCCATCCTGAATAAGAACATACACTGCATCCCTTACCTTTACAGAATATACAGCTTATAGCAAACTCTCCACTTGGTTCTGTAAATGGGAAATAATCTGCCCTAAATCTAGTAGAGACATCCTCTCCAAAGAGGGCATGGGCAAAAGCATCCAAAGTGCCCTTCAAATCAGCAAATGTTATGTCTCTATCTACCGCCATTCCTTCGATCTGATGGAAAACAGGAGAGTGTCTTGCAGTTGGTTGGTCACGTCGATAAACCCTCCCCGGTGCAATTATCTTAAATGGAGGTCTTGTTTTCTCCATAACCCTTATCTGTACTGGAGATGTCTGGGTTCTAAGGAGTAACTTATCAGTTATATAAAAGGAATCTTGAGAATCTCTAGCTGGATGATACCAGGGTATATTAAGGGCTTCAAAGTTATAATAATCACTCTCTATCTCAAAACCCTCTACAACAGTAAAACCAAGTCCTTTAAATATCTCTTCTACCCTCTCTATAATTAAGGTAAGAGGGTGTAATCTGCCTCTAGGTAGTCTTACTCCAGGTAAGGTAACATCTATCCTTTCCTCTTCTAGTTTCTTAACCTTTTCCCTCTCTTCTAAAAGGATTCTCTTAGTCTCTATCTCTCTAGAGAGCTCTAACTTAAGTTGATTTATAAGTCTACCTACTTCAGGCCTTTCTTCTAGAGGAACATCTTTTAATCCCTTTAGGAGCTGATTTATCAAACCTTTTCTACCCAGATACTTAATCTCTAGCTCCCTTAAAGCCTCTAAATTCTCTACGTTAGAGACCTCTCTTAGAGCCTCTAATCTTATTGAGTTTAATTCTATCTCCATAGGTGACATGCTACTAGATGCTCCTTTCCTATATCTTTTAGCTCAGGTTCTACCTCCTTACATATATCCATAACCTTAGGACATCTGGTATTAAATCTACAACCTTTAGGAGGATTACTAGGGCTGGGAAGATCCCCCTGTAAAAGTATTCTCTGCTTCTTTACATCAGGATCAGGGATGGGAATTGCAGACATAAGAGCTAGTGTATATGGATGTTTAGGATTATTAAATAACTCTTCTGTACTGGCATATTCTACTATCTTTGCTAGATACATAACCGCAATCTTATCACTCATGTGTTTAACGACGCTAAGGTCATGGGCTATAAATAGATAGGTTAGTCCAAACTGCCTCTGTAAATCCTTAAGGAGGTTTATGATCTGAGACTGGATAGAGACATCTAAGGCAGAGACAGGTTCATCGCAGACTATAAATTTAGGATTAACCGCCAAAGCTCTCGCTATACCTATACGCTGACGTTGTCCTCCACTAAACTCATGTGGATATCTTTTTATATAGGCAGGAGGTAAACCTACCACTTCTAACAACTCCATTATCCTCTTTTCTTTCTCTCTACCTCTAGCTATCTTATGTATCTCTAATCCTTCTCCAATAATATCTCCTATAGTCATCCTAGGATTAAGAGATCCATAAGGGTCTTGAAATATAATCTGCATTTCCCTCCTTAGTGGAGCAAGCTCTTTTCTACTGAGAGCAGTAATCTCTATTCCGTTAAAATAGACCTTACCTGAGGTAGGTTCAATTAATCTTAGAATACTTCTACCTGTAGTAGTCTTACCGCAACCACTCTCTCCCACTAAGCCTAAGGTTTCTCCTCTATATATAGTAAAAGAGACGTTCTCTACCGCCCTTACATATCCTATAGGCCTCTGAAAGATCCCTCCTCTTATAGGAAAAAGCTTTGTTAAATTTTCTACCTGCAAAAGTATATTATCTTCCATATCAAACAACCTCAATCTTACTAAAATCTATCTCTTTAGATCTCCAACATCTGGAAAAATGACCAGAGGTTATCTCTTCTAAGATAGGTTCTGACTCTTCACACCTCGGCTGGACAAACATACAACGAGGAGCAAATTTACATCCCGAAGGAAGTGATGCCATATCTGGAACTGTCCCTTCAATAGTTAAGAGTCTTTCCCTAGTAACATCAAGCCTAGGGATTGCCTGTAAGAGCCCCCAAGTATAAGGATGTAACGGATTTTTAAATATATCTCTTACCGTACCATACTCTACTATCCTACCTGCATACATAACCGCCACATTATCTGCTGTCTCGGCAACTACACCAAGATTATGAGTTATAAGCAAAACGGACATCCCTAATTTCTCTCTAAGTTCTTTTATTAATTCCAGTATCTGAGCTTGGATAGTAACATCTAGAGCTGTAGTTGGTTCATCTGCTATAAGGAGTTTTGGATTACAGGCAAGAGCCATAGCTATCATTACACGTTGCCTCATACCACCTGACAGTTGATGTGGATAATCTTTAACTCTTAGATCTGGAGATGGAATACCAACAAGTCTCATCAACTCTATAGCCCTTTCCATAGCAGTGTTTTTGCCTAAACCTTGATGCAATTGTATAGCCTCGGCTATCTGACTTCCTACAGTAAATACCGGATTTAAAGACGTCATAGGCTCCTGAAAAATCATAGATATCTTATTCCCTCTAATCTTTCTCATCTCACCCTCTGGAAGCTCAAGGAGGTCTACCCCATCAAAGAGGATCCTCCCTCCAACTATCCTTCCAGGGGGAGGAATAAGTCTCATTATTGAGAGAGATGTAACACTCTTACCACATCCACTTTCTCCAACCAATCCCAATGTCTTACCAGCCTCTATAGAAAATGAAACCCCATCAACAGCTGGAACAACCCCATCTTCTGTGTAAAAATATGTTTTCAAATCCTCCACTTTTATCAATATATCATTACTCATATCTTCAACCTCGGATCTAAAGCGTCTCTTAATCCATCACCTAAAAGATTAAAACCAAAAACAGTAATCATAATAGCCAATCCAGGGAAAAACGAATACCACAGATTGGTTCTTAAGAAATCCTTAGCATAATCAATCATAGAACCCCAACTAGGCGTGGGTGGCTGCGCACCTAACCCTAAAAAGCTCAAGCTAGATTCTATCATAATAGCTCCCCCCATACCCAAAGTGGCAGATACGATTATCGGAGCTATACAATTTGGTAGTATGTGTCTAAATATGATTCTAATATTGCTAGCTCCCAGAGCTCTAGCTGCCTCTACATATTCTGACTCTTTCAGACTAAGCACCTGCCCCCTTATAAGTCTAGCGGTTCCAGCCCAGTTAAGAGCGCCTACTGCAAGGAATACATTAGATAGGCTAGGACCTAAACTTACCACTATAGCGATAACAAATAAGAGAAATGGAAAAGCAAAGACTATATTGGTTAACTCTACTATCAAATGATCAACCCAGCCCCCATAATAACCAGAGATGCTACCCAATAGAACCCCTACTACCGTTGCTATACCTTCTGCTATAATTCCTACCTCTAGTGATATCCTAGAACCATATATTATTCTAGAAAGGATATCTCTTCCAAATTCGTCAGTTCCAAGAGGATGTTTAAGAGATGGAGGCTGTAAGTATTCCTCATAACTAACCTCGTATGGATCATAAGGGGCAAGCCAAGGGGCAAAGATAGCAACTAATATCAATCCAATAATTATATAAAGACCTACCATTGCCAACTTATTTTTCTTCAACCTTCTAAATGCATCTTTCCAGTATGAAGTTGATTCTATAATTACTGACTCTTTATTCATATCTTATCCTCGGGTCAAGAAATGCATAAGATATATCTACTATAAGATTAGCAAATATAAATATGATAGCAGTAAAGAGAACAGTACCCTGAACCATAGGATGATCTCTCTTTATTATAGCATCTACAGATAACCTTCCAATACCTGGCCAGGCAAATATCGTCTCTGTTAAGACTGCTCCACTCAAGAGGCTGGCTAACTCCATCCCTAAAATAGTAACTACTGTAATCAATGTGTTTCTCATAGCATGAATATATATAACCCTTTTTTCTGGAAGCCCCTTTGCCCTAGCTGTTCTTATATAATCTTGTCTTAGGACCTCTAAAAAGCTTGAACGAGTCATACGAGCTATATAGGCAGCTGGTCTTATACCTAAAGTAATTGCCGGGAGGATTAGATAGGAAATATCACCATAACCAGATATAGGTAGCCAACCTAAGGTATAACCAAATAACCACATGAGCAATAAGCCCACCCAGAAAACTGGGGCAGATACACCCATAAGGGCTACCACCATACTAGAATAATCGAAAAATGAATATTGCCTAGTTGCAGAAATAATACCAGCAGATAAACCTATAACAGAAGCTACTAACATCGAAGCTAATGCCAGCTTTAAGGTAGCAGGAAATCTAGTTAAAATTTCCGATAACACAGGTCTATTTGTTGCATAAGAACGACCAAAATCTCCCTTTAATACATTAGTCAAGAATCTAATATACTGAACTGGAAGCGGATCATCCAATCCCATCTGCTTTCTTATCATAGCTATAGTTGCTGGATCCCCCCTCTGTCCCATCAAGATCCTTATAGGGTCCCCAGGAACTACATACATAAGTAAAAAAGTTATCGTGATTATACCTATAAGAGTTGGTATAGTCAAAAGTAATCTTCTTATTATATAGTTTGTCATCTCTCCTTAATCTCCACAAAGTAGCCTGGGGGAAATGCCCCAGGCTTTACAAAACTTTTATCTTAAAAATTTTACTTATCTAACCATACCTTCTCTAGCTTAGCAGTAAATGGTCCCATACCAGAAAAGTCAAAATCCATAACATATGGCTGTTTAATAGCCCTACTTATATAGAAGTATATAGGAGCCCAAGGAGCATCCTCTAAGATTATAGCCTCGGCTCTCTTATACAGAGAATTTCTTGCTGCTCCTGGCACCATTGTCTTAGCCTTGTCAGTAAGCTCATCTACTATTGGATTCTTATAGTACGCACCATTTCCACCAGGACCCCAGTTCTTAGAGTTAAATAGGACCCAGAGAAAGTTGTCTGCATCTGGATAGTCTGCAATCCATCCTAATCTAAATAGCTGTGTCTCTCCCCTATCGACCTTTTCTAGATACTGCGCCCAATCCATCTGAACCAGTTCTACATTTATACCTACCTTCTTCAAATCGGACTGGATAGCCTCACATATTCTTTGATGGGTAGCACTCTTATTGAATGCCAATTCTAAAGTTGGTAATCCCTTTCCATCTGGATAACCTGCCTGTTTTAAGAGTCTCCTTGCCTTTTCAGGGTCATATGGAATCGGTGGACGCTTACTATATCCGGGTATACCAGGAGGTAAGATACCAGTTGCAACCATTGCTGAACCCCTCATAATAACTTTAACAATTTGCTCTCTATTTATAGCATAACTTATAGCTTGACGGACAAGTTTGTTATTTAGAGGTGGTTTCTGACAGTTCATACCAATATAGTAAGTCCCTAACTCTGGTTTCTCGATAATGTTATCCTTCCATTTAGGATCACTCTTTAGTCTATCTAATTCGCTAGGAGGAACATTCTCATACCAATCCAAATTACCCTTTTCAAATTCCATTATAGCAACTGTCTCATCTGGTATAATTCTTATTTCTAATCTATCTACATATGGTCTGCCAGCAAAATAATCTTTATTGGCTTCAAGAATAACTTTATCATCGTGGGTCCAGCTTACGAACTTAAATGGACCAGAACCTACTGGTTTACTGCCAAAGTCAGGTCCTAATCTCTCGACCTCTTCCTTTGGAACTACCCAGAAGCAAGAATAGGGTAACATCTGGAGGAAGTAACCTCTTGGTTCCTTAAGGGTTACTCTGAAAACATACTTACTTGGAGCCTCTACCTTGGCTATGTCTTCCATAAAATTAGCTCTTTTACTCTTAGTGGCTGGGTCCATAACCCTCTTCCAAGAATAGACAAAATCTTCAGCGGTAACTTCACGGCCATTGTGGAACTTTACTCCTTGACGTAGATTAAAAGTATAAACCTTCCCATCCTTAGAAATGGACCAATTCCTAGCTATGACTGGAACAATTTTTAGGTTCTCATCATAGTCTACAAGACCATCGAAGATCTGCCTAGCAACCATATCAGAGGTTGTATCTGTTATCTGAGCAGGGTCTAACGTCGGCGGGTCAGATGTTACAGCAGTCCTAAGTACACCACCATACTTCTTAGTAGCACCTATACTTATAGGCTGGAAAAGTACTACTAATAAAGACAGAACTAATAATACGCCTAAAAACCTTTTCATCTTGTAAGACCTCCTTATTTCTGTAAATTTATTATTGATTATACCACATAGTAAACATTATCACAATTATTTATAAAGCTGATCTGTAATCATTTTACCCACCCCCTTTCCAAAGACCGTTTGAAACATTCTAGTACGATGGGTAATCCTAGCTAATTTAATTCTGCTTTACAGAAACTTCTAGAAGTCTCTTGTAAAATTATACTACAAGCTTTTAAAGGTGAATTTTTAATTATAGATTAGAATAAGCTTTTTTGATAAACCTTCGGAAAAAACTTTAACAAAGGTTATCATTATAGTAAAATTTCATAGTAAATCCCTAAGGAAAGGAGGAAGATATATAGAAGTAGGTTAAGTTAAGATTAAAAAAGAAAGGCTTAAGTCTAGTAAAACCTCTAAAAATAGGGGTAGAAATTTAAAAAGTAATATTGATAAATCTAGGAGGGATAAAGAGATGAAAGGGAAATTTTTAATAGTCGGTTTTTCAGTTTTAGTAGTTATTTGTTTTTTCTTAACCTCACTTGAATCTGCTTATTCTCAAGCAAAGATGCCTTCTCCAGCGTTTTACAATTCGCCAGCAGAGTACACTAAAGCGACCGGTAAAAAGATTACAAAGTACAAAGAAGCACCTATGTTAGCAGAGTTGGTAAAACAGGGAAAGCTACCTCCTGTAGAAAAAAGATTACCGGATGAGCCTCTTGTGATAGTCCCAGTAGAAGAGGTAGGGCAGTATGGAGGAACATGGCGTAGGGCATGGTTAGGTAGAGCAGATGGGCCAGGACCAGATAGAATAACTACAGAGAGACTTATCTATTTTTCACCAGATGGAAAGGATCTAGTCCCAAATATTGCCAAGAGTTGGAAGATAAGCGCCGATAGAAAAGAATTTACATTTTATCTGAGAAGAGGAATGAAGTGGTCTGATGGCCAACCGTTTACTGCAGATGATATACTCTTTTGGTATGAGGATATAGTTCTAAATGATGAATTGACACCTACAAAACCTGCCTGGCTTACAATCGGAGGAAAATTAGGCAAGGTCCAGAAAGTTAGTACTTACGTGGTTAAATTTGTTTTCGATCAACCTTATGGACTGTTTCTTAGATACTTAGCTGGTCCTCCAGGGCATGGTATATGTTACTATCCTAAACATTATCTAAAGCAGTTCCATCCTAAATATACTCCAAAAGAAAAACTAGATGCGTTAGTAAAAGAGGCGGGAGTACAGTACTGGTATCAATTATTTTCTACTAAGACCGACAGATTTTTAAACACAGATATTCCTGTATTATCTGCCTGGAAGTGTGTAGTACCGTCAACTAGACCCCATATGGTGCTTGAGAGAAACCCCTACTATTGGAAGATAGACATAGAAGGAAATCAGCTTCCATATATAGATAGAGTGGATCATGAATTTGTAGAAAATATAGAGATAATAAATATGAGGGCAGTAGCAGGACAGATAGATATGCAGGCGCGTCACATCCTTTGGCAAAACTATACCCTCTTCATGGAGAATAAAGATAAGGGAGACTACAGAGTAATCAAGTATAAGGATGATTTTGAAACTAATATGGCTATAGCATTAAACCTTAATCACAAAGACCCCGTCCTTAGACAGATCTTTAACGACGACAGGTTCCGTAAAGCTCTGTCGTTGGCTATAAATAGAAATGAGATAAACCAACTCTGTTATCTAGGGATGTGTGAAGAGCCTAGACAAGTAGTACCATTACCTGAATCAGGATACTTCTCTAAAGAGCTCGCCTATGCATATATAGACTACAATCCAAAGGAGGCAAACAGGCTATTAGATGAAATGGGACTAAAGAGGGGTCCGGACGGGATTAGACTTAGACCAGATGGTAAACCCCTACTGATTACAATCGAATTTACGCCCGCCTTTGGTCCTTGGACCGATGCCTGTGAACTCGTAGCCAAATATTGGACTGCAGTTGGAGTCAAGACAGCTGTAAAAAGTGAGGAGAGGTCGCTTTTCTATACACGTAAAGCAGCACTAGAACATGATGTGGCTATATGGACAGGGTCTGTTGGAATGCAACCACTTATCGACCCTAGATGGTATATGCCTTGGAGCACAGAATCTAATCATGTTATAGCCTACGCACAGTGGTATCAATCTGGAGGGAAAATTGGAGAAAAACCTACAGGAGATCTGTTAAAGACCATTGAACTTTATGAAGAGATAAAGAAGACATCTAGCGATAGAAAGCAAAAAGAATTATTCCAACAGATATTAAAGCTAAATGCTAAAAACCTCTGGGTTATAGGGACGCTTAGTTCACCTCCAGATATCTGCATCGTGAAAAACAATATGAGAAATGTCCCTGAGACAGGGATTTATAGTTGGGTATTACATTCACCGAAGAACTTTAACCCAGAACAGTTCTTCTTTAAAAAGTAGATTAATATTTAATAAAGGGGGACCTAAGGTCCCCCTATTTTTATCAGGAGGCATCCATGATTGCAGATAGGAAAAAATACCTAAATGTTATTATTACTGCGATAGGTGGAGAAGACTCAGAGTGGGGAGCTTTAAGATTTGAAAGAGATGTCTTGTCATTATATCCATGGATCGTAATTATCGATTATGGATTAAATGATAGAAGGATAGGGCTAAAAAAAGCCAAATTGGCGTGGAAGTCTATGATAGAAAAGTGTTTAGAGAACAATATAAAAGTACTATTATTAACTCCAACACTAGATTCAAGTGGCCTCTTTGAGGAGAATAAAGACCAGTGGAATCTTTTAAGAAAACACGCCGAACAGATTCGAAAGCTTGCAGAAGAATATGAAGTTGGTCTAGTAGATTGCTTTTCGGTATTTGAAAACTACATACGGGATGGGGGAGACATTATGGACCTTCTTTCCTGGCCAAATCATCCGAATAGGAAAGGGACACGAATTAATAGCCAGAGAGATATTAAGATAGTTTATTTAGGAGGGTATCTATGAACTCTAGAGAAAGAGTATTACTAGTATTAGAGCATAAAATACCAGATAAAGTCCCTTGGGGAGAGTACGCAATAGATTATGATACGGTAGAAAAGATACTAGGACACGAAACTTATCTTAGGGCTAAAGCAAAAACCCAAATAGCCCTATGGGAAGGAAGAAGGGATGAGGTTGCCCAAAGTTGGGAAGAGGACCTTATCGAACTCTATAAAAAGCTAGATTTTATGGATATAATAAACCTATCCGCTATGTGTACGGCGGTACTCCCACCAAAGGATTATAAACCTGAGAAACCTAGAAAGATAGATGAAAATACGTGGGAATTTAAAGATGGAAGAATATACAAATATTCTCCTATAACAGGGGACATCACATTAGTTTATGACCCTCAAAAATGGACTAGGGAATTTAGACTTGAAGACTTTAAATATGAAGACCCAGAACCTCCTGATGAATCCCAGTTTGAAGTTGTAGATGTAGTTATAAAAGAATTTAGAGGTAAGAAATTCATACTTGGTCCCTGCGGAGGAGAGGTCAGTCTAATATTATTGGGAGATATGGAAAGGGGACTCATAGAATATATAACTAATCCTGAGGTGGTCAAAAGGGCTATAGATGTTGCTGTATATAGAGCCAATAAACTCGATAAGTACTATATAAGAGATGGTCAGGATGGAGTAATGTGGGGTACTGATTTTGCCTCAAATAAAGGTCCCTTTATCTCTCCAAAGATGTTTAGAGAGTTCTGTCTACCAGCAATAAAAGAAAGGGTCAAAAATGTAAAAAGTTTCGGACTAAAGGTTCTAAAACATGCCTGCGGAAACAATACCCAACTTATGGATATGTTTGTAGAGGCCGGTTATGATGCATACCAATCTATTCAGGAAACTGCAGGAATGGATCTAAGATGGCTGAAAGAAAATTATGGTAACAAACTTGCCCTTTGGGGAGGGGTAAATGTAGAAAATCTAGTAAGTGGTACTCCTGATGATGTAAAAAAAGATGTAAGGAAAGCGATGGAGATACTAAAACCAAATGGAGGTTATATATTTGGCACTTCCCATACAATAGCGGTAGGGACAAAGTATGACAATTTTATGGCTATGGTAGATGAATACCTAAAGTTATGCGAGTACTAAAAAATAAGGGTGGACAGCTGTCCACCTTTTATTTTTTTATCTTTAGGTTAACATTTAATGTAAATTTAATTCACAATATATTGACATTTAGGAAATATTATGTTATATTTTATTCAAAAGACACTAACTAATATAAAGGTATTAGAGATGAGAAGGATAGTTAATTCAGTAGAAAGAAGAGAAAAACTGTTAGAAATACTGGAAAGAAAGGGCAAAATATCTGTTAATGAATTAATAAACACTTTTAAAGGAGTATCTCCAGCCTCCATAAGACGTGACCTACGGATTCTAGAAGCTCAAGGAACAGTAGAAAGGGATTATGGATATGTTCAGTTGATAAAAAAGGATTTTCCAATACCAAGTCTCGAAAAGAAAATGACAATAAATGTCTCTGAAAAAAAGAGAATAGCTAAAGGAGTAGCGGGTTTAGTAAAAGAAGGGGATACCCTCTTTTTAGACACTGGTTCTACTCTTGTCTATGTAGCAAAGGAATTAAAAACATTAAAAGGAATAATGGTAATAACAAACTCAATTCCGGTTATTAAAGAGCTAGAAAGATCCCCATATATAAAGATTATTGGCATAGGTGGAGTATATCAATTCAACGAGCAATGCTTTGTGGGCTCAATTGCAGAAGAGTATATAAGTAGGTACAGAGTAGATAAAGCCATTATTGGTGCTGATGGTTTCTCTTTTGAAGAAGGAGTTACTTCGCATGATCCAGAAAATGCCGGAGTTACAAAACTTGTAGCTGAAAATGCAGAAACAGTAATAGTTGCAGCAGATTATACAAAGATAGGAACTAGAGGCGTAGTCCCTATTGCTCCGATAGAAAAGATAGATATATTAGTGACAAATAAAGAATTAGAACCTGAAAAAGTCCTTATTCTAAAGGAAAAGGGAATAGAAGTCATCTTGACATAAAATTTTAAGTTAGGAGGTATATTTTATGATAGGCAAAGAAATTAGGCTGGCAAGATTATTCAATTCAAAAACTAAAAGGCTTGTTTTAGTTACTCTTGACCATGGAATATGTATCAAGCCTATGAAGGGTCTAGAAGACCCAAAGAGGATAGTAAAGATAGCAATAGAGGGAGGCGCAGATGCTGTTCTAATTACCCCTGGGATAGCTAAGCAGGTATATAAAGAGGTCGCAGGAAATATTTCATTTATGCTAAGGATAGATGGAACCGCTACATCGATAGGACCAGACCTAACTAACGATCATTTAATCTCCTCAGTAGAGCAAGCTCTTAGATTTGGTGCAGATGCAGTAGCTACCTTTGGGGTTATAGGTGTGCCTAGAGAGGCAGAGCTTACCGAAAAGAATGGCAAGACAAGTGAATTATGCGATCTGTGGGGGATGCCCCTTATGATAGAGATGATACCTCCAGATATATTAATCCATCAGTTTGAGACAAAGGCTGAAAGGGAATGGCCAAAGGATCCTGAAGTTATAAAATTTTCTGCCAGGGTAGCAGCTGAAGTAGGGGCAGATATCGTAAAGGGATACTATACTGGTGATCCTGAATCATTCAAAGAAGTAGTGAAATATTGTCCTGTTCCATACTTAGTCCTTAGTGGTCCAGCCTCAGATGATCCAGAAGTACTTTTAAAATTCATCAGGGAGGCTATGGATTGTGGAGCAGGTGGAGTCTCTATGGGACGTAATATATGGGAAGCGAAAGACCCCGTACCTATCCTTAGAGCTATATGTAAGATAGTCCATGATGATGCCTCAGTAGAGTCCGCGATGAAGGAACTAAAATAGGAGGTCTCTATGGATAGGGTAAAGGCGGGTTTTGTAGGTTTTGGTTGTGTGTCATATCCTAGGGAAGTGATAGAGAAAAGATCGGAAAAAGCTAGAGAAGAATTAGAAAGAGCCGGATTAGAGTTAGTCTATACTCCTCCTGTAGGAACGTTCGAAGAAGCGGATAGAGCTATAGGAGATTTAAAGAAAGAAGACTTCGATTTCTTAATCCTCTGTATAGCTAGCTGGATCGAATCCCCTATAGTTATAAGAGTTACTGATGAGTTCAGAGATAAACCGATACTTCTTTGGGGATTAGGTGGATATACCCAAGACGGCTCTTTAGTTTCGCCAGCCTCCCAGGCTGGAACTAGTGGATTAAGATGGACATTAGAGGCTATGGGTTACAAATTTAAGTACATATATGATTTCCCTGATTCGCCGATGTCTATAGATAAGGTCCTTACCTTTTCTAAGGTTGCTAAAACGATCAAAAAGTTGAGACATTCTAAGGTTGGTATGATGGGATATGCAGATATGGGCCTCTACGTCTGTATGTTTGACGGAATGTCTCTGAGAGCAAAGATAGGACCTGAGATAGAGGTATTCGATATGCTTGAGATAGTCCAAAAAATGGAGAAGGTCTCTCATAGAGATGTCCAAGATCTTCTTGAAGAGAAGAAAAAGTTTTGGAATATTAATCCAGATGTTCGAGAAGAGGCTCTCGTAAATGCTATCAGAATATATTTAGCAATCAAAGAAAGGATAAAAGAAGGATCTTATAACGCTATCTCTATAAAATGCGTCGAAGGTATGAAAAAATATATGAATTTTCCGCCCTGTATGATACTTACGATGTTATCAGAAGAACTACCTGTTATATGTGAGGATGATGCCTTGGGTGCAGTTACCCAGCTTATGATACACTATCTCACTGGCCAATCCGCCCCTTATGTAGAGATGTATGAGTTTATGAAAGATAGGATCTTGGTAGGTATCTGCGGTTTCGTTCCGCCTGGGGCTACAGAGGGTAAAGTTTGTGTTGCTAGGTATGCTGGATGGGGAGGACTATCAGAGGGAGCTATGAATGTGTCAAGAATGAAGACAGGCCCTTTAACTTTAGTTAGGCTATTCTCAAAAGGGGATAACTACAAACTCCATATAGTAACCGGTGAGGGGTTACCTCCGAGAAGATGGGAAGAACTTGGCTGGGAAGCCCCTGCTCCATTTTTCCCAAGCCTTGAAATCAAACTAGATGTTCCAGTAGAAGAATTTGCCCAGAAGATTGCTTCTCAGCATTACTTTGTAATTTACGGGGACCATAAAGAAGAGATCCGTGATCTCTGTAAGGTCCTTAATATTGAATTAGTTTAATTGAAAATTTATAGAAGAGGAGGGAATTATTATGAGGAAGTTAGCATCATTATTAGTGGTATTGAGTATCTTGTTAACTAGTTTATGGCAGGTTAGTGCCTTTGCCCAGGCTAAAAAGAGTTATCCCTATACCTGGGTTCCTGCCAGTGATGAAGAGTATGTAAAGGCCAAGACCCATAGATGGATCTATAATACACCCCAAGAGTACACAGAACTTACAGGAAAGAAGATAAGTAAGTATCAAGAATCTCCTATGTTAGCAGAACTTGTAAAACAGGGAAAACTTCCTCCAGTAGAAAAGAGACTTCCTGAAGAACCCTTAGTTGTAAACCCCTTTGAAAAATCTGGTGTCTACGGAGGAGCTGTAACTACCGCTTCTTCTGCTTCAGATTCGCAGGGTTATGCCTTACATATAAACAACATGGAGGCACCTTTAAGACCAAATGTGGGACTAACTCTAGAAGAGGCACGTCCTAGACCAAATGTTCCAAATGTAATAAAGAATTGGGATATATCTAGGGACCTAAAGTCTATAACGCTATATCTAAGAAAAGGTCTAAAATGGTCAGATGGAGAACCATTCACTGCAGATGACATAATGTTCTGGTATGAAGATATACTTCTAAACAAAGATCTTACACCGACGATAGATAGGAGATGGATATTAGGGGGACAGGTGTGGAAGTTTAAGAAGGTTGATGACTATACTGTTCGAATAGAGTTTGCTGCGCCAAATCCAGCTATACTTTATAAACTCGCTACCTGGGGTCCTGAAGAGATGTGTCAATATCCTAAGCATTATCTAAGGCAATTCCATCCCAAGTATACAGATCCCAAGAAACTAGACGAGATGGTAAAAAAAGCAGGATTTAAATTCTGGTACGAACTCTTTGGAGAAAAGGCTAGGCATGGGTGGGGTGGTGTATGCGAGATGCCGACGCTCTCTCCTTATATACTTAAGGAGAGATCACAGACTCAGATAGTCTTAGAGAGGAATCCTTACTATTGGAAGATAGACACCGAGGGAAAGCAGTTACCATATCTAGATAGAATCATTATAAAGGTAGTCTCTAGTAGTGAAGTCTACGAGAGTATGGCAATAGCAGGGGAACTCGATTTTGCCCCTGGAATAGCTACTGCAAACTATCCTGCCCTAGCCAAAAATGCAGAAAAGGGTCAGTACAAAGTTCTTATTTATCCATATGCAAATAGGGCTGGGGGATTATGTGTATCTGTAAATCAGACATACAAGGATGACTTGACCCTAAGAAAGATATTCCAGGATAAGAGATTCAGGATTGCTTTATCTCTTGCTATTAATAGGAATGAGATGAATGACATACTCTTCTTCGGAAAAGGAACTCCAACTGCAAGTACTGTCTTACCTATCTCTATGTTCTACACTAAGGGGTTAGAAAAGACATATACTCAGTACGATCCTGCTAAGGCGAATAAACTCTTAGACAGTATGGGTCTAAAGAAGGGACCAGATGGATTTAGACTAAGGCCAGATGGTAAGAAACTATCTTTAATACTTGATATTGCTGCAGGTACTGCGGAAGGTTACGATGTTTCTGCCACAGCAGAACTTTTAGTCAAATACTGGAAGGCTATAGGCCTAGATGTAACTATAAAGAGTTCTAGCTGGGAGCTCTGGGATCAGAGAGTTATAGGGAATCTTCATCAGTTATCCCTAGGAGGTGGAGCTGCTTGCACAGATGATAATCTCTTTATGGCTCCTAACCATTATGTCCTCTATCACGACTGGAGCGATGGCGCCTGGGGTCCTCTATGGGTAAAGTGGTATTTAACTGACGGTAAGATTGGAGAGAAACCACCAGAGGATATACTAAAAGTCACTAAGAAGTGGGAACAACTCGAAGTCGCCAAGTCATTCTCTGATATGGCTCGACTAGGTAAAGAGATATTTAGATGGAGCACTGAACAACTATTAACTATTGGTCTTGTGGGGATGGTCCCAGGTCCTATTGTTATAAGGAAGAATATAAGAAACTTTCCACCAACCGGACTTGGAGGAGGTATAGCTGGAACCGCTTGGATCGATTACTACTATACAGAAGCCATATATCTTGAACCTCCACTCTTTGATTGGCAGAAGTAGTCTCCCTGGGGGCTCGTACTGGAGCCCCCTTCTTATAATCCTGGAGGAGGAACGCTATGTTTCTAAGTTACATTATAAGAAGACTCCTTTATATGGTTATTACACTCTGGATAATATCTCTTCTAACATTTATCATTATTGAACTACCACCTGGAGATTTTGTAACTACATATGTAAATAGGTTGGTGCAGAGCGGAAGGGGTCCTGCAGACAGGGTAGCCTATGAGGCTCAACTCAGAAGGCTATATGGACTAGACCAACCTGAATATATACGTTATTTAAGATGGATGGAACGTATAGTCTTTTATGGAGATCTTGGACAATCTCTGGCCTGGAGAAAACCTGTAAAAGATCTCATTTTAGAGAGATTACCAATTACCCTTAGTATCGCTCTTTTAAGTGTCATATTTATATACCTAGTATCTATTCCTGTAGGGATATACTCTGCAACTCATCAGTACTCTATTGGAGATTTTGTATTTTCTGGGATAAGTTTTTTAGGTATGTCGATACCGCAATTCCTTCTAGCTCTCATATTAATGTTTCTAGCTTATAGATACTTTAACCTGAATATCGGCAGTATCTTCTCACCTCAGTACGCCACTGCACCTTGGAGTATAGGCAAGTTTTTAGATATGGTTAAACACCTCTGGATACCTATAGTGATAGTGGCTATATCTAGCACTGCCTCAGTAATAAGGGTATTAAGAGGCTGTCTATTGGACGAGTTAAGAAAACAGTATGTAATTACTGCCAGAGCTAAGGGCGTTCCAGAGAAGAAATTACTTTGGAAGTATCCGGTAAGGATAGCTCTAAATCCTGTAGTAAGTACAATAGGATGGGATATCCCTTGGGTAATATCTTCGGAGAGTATCGTAGGTATAGTCCTAAATCTTCCTACCCTAGGCCCCCTTCTACTTCAGAGTCTTATAACTCAGGATATGTATCTAGGAGGTAGCATCGTTTTATTACTTGCTGGTATGACAGTATTTGGAACATTCATCTCTGATATGCTCCTTGCTATATTAGACCCAAGGATAAGGTATGGATAGTAGGTGATATCTATGTGGAAAAGAAGAATTAATAAAACAGGTGAAGATATATATACCGCTAGTCAGTGGGAACTTATATGGTGGAGGTTTAAAAAACATAAGTTGGCTGTTTTAGGAATGATTATACTCTGTATTTTATATACAATAGCCATATTTGCAGAGTTTTTCTGTACTCAAGACCCGTTCAAAGAGGATAAAGATCGAGTATTCTTACCTCCAACTAAGATACATTTTGTAGATGAAAATGGAAGATTTCATCTAGTCCCATTTGTCTACGGTTTAAAATTTGAGAGAGACCCGATTACTTGGGAGAAGGTCTACACAGAGGATAAGACAAAGAGATATCCTATAAGATTGTTCGTTCGAGGAAATAAGTATAGGCTTTGGGGTATATTTGAATCGGACATACATCTATTTGGTATAGACGAACCTAATATTCTCTTTCCATTTGGAACAGATAATCTTGGAAGAGATCTCTACTCTAGAATCATTATGGCCTCTAGAATCTCTTTATCTGTAGGACTTATTGGAGTTTTTCTATCATTCACTTTAGGTGTTATACTAGGAGGAATATCCGGATATTATAGTGGAACAGTAGATATGGCTATTCAAAGAATTATAGATTTTCTTATCTCTTTACCTACTTTGCCTCTTTGGATGGCTTTAGCAGCTGCTCTGCCTCCAGACTGGTCTGCAGTTAAAGTATACTTTGGCATTACTATAATACTCTCACTTTTTGGTTGGTGTGGAACTGCAAGAACCGTTAGAGGAAAAGTTTTAGAGTTAAGGGAAGAGGATTTTGTTACTGCTGCTAGACTTGCTGGAGCTAGTGAATCAAGAATAATACTAAGGCATATCCTTCCCTCTACAGCCAGTTTACTAATAGTTAGTATTACTATGTCTATACCAGGTATGATTTTAGGAGAAACTGCTCTAAGCTTTTTAGGCTTAGGACTTCGTCCTCCGGTAGTTAGCTGGGGGGTTCTCCTACAACAAGCACAAAATTTCAGAACACTAGTATTGCACCCTTGGTTACTCATTCCAAGCTTCTTTGTGATAATTACTGTTGTTGCCTTCAATTTTATGGGGGATGGTTTAAGAGATGCTATGGACCCTTACAAATATTAAAGTAATGGGAGGTTATTATGAAACCCTTAGAGGTTATCCCTTTCAAAATAGATCTATCTGAGAAATATCAGAAGATAGATGGTTTTGGTGTAAATATAAATTCTAAATACTGGGAAAATGGATCTCTAAAACCAGTATTAGATCTTTTAATCGATGATCTTGGAGCTAGGCTCTTTAGAATTGATGTATATGGCAAATCTAACTGGATAGATCCTGATGATACATTAGGACCATCTTCTCTAAACCAAAAGAACTATGAAAAGGTCTATAAGAGTAAAGATTTTGAGAATGGATGGGGTATGATGAGATACCTAAATGAAAGGGGGATAAGCCCTTACATAACCGCTAGTGGAATAGTCCCTTCTTGGATGACTAGTGATGGAAAGACTTTAGTTAGATATGACTATTTTGTAGAAATGATGTACTCTTTTTTAGATTGGGTAAAGAATAGAGAAGGTATAAAGTTTACTCTCTTTGGTCCTCTAAATGAGACAGACATAGGACCTCCAGAAGGTCCGAAGGTAGACTCTGGAGAATTTGCTAAGATCATTAAGGCTCTAATTAATAGATTTGAAGATGGGCTAGGAGATATAAAACTTGTTTTAACTGAGCAGGCATTCTTCAATACTGACTATATAAAGCACCTAATAAATGATCCAGAGATCTCTCAAAAGATTGGTGTAATATCTATGCATATGTACTCTAATATACCAGTAGAGACCCTTAAAGGGTTCGTTGATACGGTAAAGGAAAGTCTCTGTAAGAAATGTAGCATCTGGATGGGTGAGTATGGAGATCTAGACCAATCTGGAGAGATGGAATGGTATGTAGCATGGATAACTACCTATAGACTCTTTAATATCTTAGAGGGAGGATTTAACGGAGCAATATACTGGGATGCCTACGACAACTATCATGATCATGATAAAGCCTGGACTATATATGGTCTAATAAGGAGAGGGCAGAGGGTCTTTACCCCGAAGAAAAGATACTACTCCGCTAAGCAGGTATATAGATTTGTTAGACCTAGTTTTGTAAAGGTAAGAACTATCTTAGGATCTGATAAAATAAGAATCTTGGCATTTACAGATGATGACAAGAAGGAATTAACAATAGTTGGTATGAACTTTTCCTCGGAGAGTTTATATCTTAACGGTTCTATAGAGGGGGAGATAGAGGATAAGGTTTTATCCTACTATAGAACTAGCGAAGAGGAAAATTGTGTGAAGGTTGAGGAACTTAGGATGAAAACTCATAATTACCCGTATAATGGCATATTTTTTACTGTTCCACCTAAGAGTATATTTACCATTACAACAGTAGAGTGATGGAGGGAAAGATATGAGTATAAAAATAAGTATTATAGGTGCAGGAAGTGCAGTCTTTTCTCTTGGACTTGTTAGAGATATATGCCTCACACCAAGTCTTGAGGGAAGTACGATCAGTTTTATGGATATAAATGAGAAGAGACTAGATACTGTATATACCCTATGTAAGAGGTATGCTGAAGAACTTGGGGTTAGACTAAATTTAGAAAAAACACTAGACCTAAGAGAGTCTCTAAGAGGTGCAGACTTTGTTATAAACTCTGCTCTATCTGCTAGTCACGATAGACTTAGAGAAGGTTGGTCTATAGCATTTAAGTACGGTTATAGATTTGGCGGAAGTTTTCATATAGTCCATGATGAGGCTTTCTGGATAAACTTTTACCAGTTTAAATTATTTGAATCTATATTAGATAATATGCAAGAATTATGTCCGTCAGCTTGGTATATTCAGGTTGCAAATCCAGTTCTAGCAGGTATAACTTACTTATCTAGAAAGTATAAAGATATAAAGCTTGTAGGACTCTGTCACGGTTTTACTGGTATATACCATATAGCAAGTGTCCTTGGTCTAGAGAAAGAGTACATAAGCTTTCAGATTCCTGGTGTAAACCATTTTGTCTTTCTTACTCATTTTACTTATAAAGGGGAGAATGCTTATCCATTGCTAGATAAATGGATTGAAGAAAAGGCACAAGACTATTGGAAGACTTGTGGATTCAGCGATCATATGGGACCTAAGCCAGTAGATGTGTATAAGAGATTTGGATTATATCCAATTGGAGATACCGCAACACCTGGTGGAGGGACTTGGCCTTGGTGGTATCACATAGATGACGAGACAGAAAAGAGATGGAAGGAAGACCCTAAGACTTGGTATGAAGGATATTTTGTGGATGGGAAACAACGTATAGAAGAAATGAACAGGTTAGCCAAAGATAGTTCTGTGAAGCTAACCGAAGTCTATCCACCAAAGAGCTCTGGAGAAGTTATTATCCCTCTTGTAGAATCTATAGCCCTTGATATACCAAGAATATTGCAAGTAAATATACCAAACATTGGAAAGTTCATAGAGGAGATTCCACAGGACTTTGAAGTAGAGATACCTGCGCTGGTCAGTAAGAAAGGAATTCAGGGGATAAAGGTTAATGGGTTACCAAAGTCAATCATTGGTCTCATACTGAGAGAAAGAGTAGCACCGGTAGAGATGGAATTATCCGCTTATATAGAGGGTAGTAAAGAGAAACTCCTTCAGCTTATCCTTATGGACCCCTGGACAAAGAGTGAGAAACAGGCAAGAGCTTTTCTAGAAGAAATACTATCTCTACCATATCATAAAGAGATGAGAGAACACTACAGGTAGAGTAGCCCTATGTATCTATTGGGGATAGATATAGGTACTACTTCGATTAAAGTTGGATTGATTAATGAAAAAGGGGGGCTTGTTTCTTTATCTATCCAGGAGTATTCACTGAAGACTTCCTCAAATAACAGAGTAGAATCTTATGCTGATACATACTGGAATAGCTGCAAAGCTGGGATAAGAGATGTGTTAGAAAAATCTAGCGTTTCTTCTGCCTCAATAGTTGCAATTGGCCTATCTAGTCAGGGAGAGACCTTAGTCTGCTTGGATAAGGAAGGGAAAGTACTAAGAAATGTGATAGTTTGGTTAGACTCGAGGGCAGTGGAAGAATCAGAGATTATTGGTAGAGAAATTCCTATCGAACTATGGTATAGAACTACCGGATTACCTGAAGTTTCTCCAATGTGGCCTATATGTAAGATCTTATGGATCAAAAGAAATGAGCCAGATATCTTTGGTAAGACTTCGAAGTTTCTTGTGCTAAAAGACTATCTCATCTGGAAGCTAACAGGTGAATTTGTTACTGATCCTTCAGTTTCATCCTCTACTGGTTATCTTAGTATTGTAAAGAGGGATTGGTGGGATGATGCGCTAAATATCTTGGGTATAGGACACGAAAAACTGCCTAGTATTATGGAATCTCATACTCTGATAGGGAGGATTAACTTAGAGGTTAGTAAGGAACTTGGTTTACCCTCAGGTATTCCTGTTATAAATGGGGGTATGGATCAAATGGTAGGTGCCTTAGGTGCAGGGAATATTAAACCAGGTATTATAACGGAGACTACTGGCACTGCCTTAGCTATAATAGCTACTACCGATGAACCTATCTTTGATCCTCAAAGAAGAGTTCCATGCTCTCCTCATTGTATACCGAACAAATATATTCTTATGCCATATACAGAGACAGCAGGAATTCTATTAAGATGGTTTAGAGACAATTTCCCCTCCATCAATGGAATAGAGGATTATGATAGGATGTTATCCCTTGCAAATCAAATACCACCTGGGTCTGATGGACTCATAGTTATTCCATATTTTAACGGAAGTTTTTGCCCAAACTTCAACCCTAATGCTAGAGGAGCATTTGTTGGTGTAACTTTGAATCATAGCCGAGCTCATTTTATAAGGGCCATAGTCGAGGCGGTTTCATTTATGCTAAGGGAGAATATAGACCTATTAAGGTCTCTCTCTATCCCTGTAGAGAGGGTGAGAGCTCTAGGTGGAGCTTCTAAGAGCGATATTTGGCTTCAGATGAAATCAGATGTATTAAATCTACCAGTAGAAGTTCCCCTTTATAGTGAGGCTTCTGTCTTAGGGGCAGGGATATTAGCAGGTATTGGATGCGGAATCTTCTCTAACTACAAAGATGCAGTTGAGAGGGCAGTAAAAATTGTCAGAGTCTTTAAACCAGATCCTAAGGTCTCTATTTTTTATGAAAAAGTATATCAGGACTACCTTTCTCTATATAAGAAACTGTACAACTACTGTAGGACATAGACCTCATCGCTAAGGTGATAAAAAAGGAGGCGCATTTTGCTGTGAGTGATATTAAGATAAGTATTATAGGAGCTGGAGGGTCTTTTACTGTTGGATTGATACATGACTTATGCCTAACACCGAATCTATATGGATCTACTATAAGCATTATGGATATAAATGAAGAGCGATTAAATTCAGCATATAACATATTCTATACGATGAACCATTCTGGCTAAATTATTATCAATTAAAATTGTTTGAAAGTATCACTGAAGATATGCTTGAAATTTGTCCTAATGCGTGGCACTTATTAGTCTCAAATCCTGTATTAGCTGGCACAACCCATCTCTATCGAAAGTACCCTAATATAAAGTTAGTTGGTCTTTGCCATGGTTTTGCTGGAGTTTACGAAATTGCTGATGTATTAGGTCTTGAAAGGGAGTATATGACTTTTGAGATAGCAGGTGTGAACCACTTTATATGGCTTACTCACGCATATTACAAAGGACAGGACATATTCCCTATGATAGATGAGTGGCTCAAAACCAAGACAGAAGAATATTGGAAGACCCACCCAGAAGGCACGTTAGGCAAGAAGAAAATGGATTTATATCGTAAGTTGGGAGCTATTCCTATTGGTGATACCGCTAGTATAACCGGTGCTTCATGGCCATGGTGGTACCATTCTGACAAGAGTGTTGAAGAACGATGGGGTACTGATTCAAGGGAGTGGTGGTGGAAATATGTTGATTATATTTCTAATACTCCTAATAGACTGAGAGCTGTAGCGGAGGACCAATCAGTAAAGATTGCCAAAGCATTTCAGTTAGATATAAAACAGTCTACTGGTGAACCAATGATACCTATTATAGAATCTATTACCTGTGATATTCCTAGAGTAATTATTGTAAATATACAGAACGACGGCGAATATATACCTGGAATTCCAAGAGACTTTGAGGTTGAAATCCCTGCCCTCGTAAGTAAGCGTGGTATCGAGGGGATCCGGACTAAAGGATTGCCTAAGCCTATAATTGCCCATATTTTAAGGGATAGAGTTGCTCCTGTTGAGCTCGAACTAGAAGCCTATAACAGAGGAAGCCGAGAGTTACTAGTTCAATTGGTCTTAATAGACAAATGGGTAACATCTGTAGAGCAGGCAAATAAACTTATTGATGATATATTTGCTCTTCCTTATCACAAGGAATTACGTGAACATTATAGGTAGGCTATATATGAGTTGGACTAAAAAAGACCGTGTAATGGCAGTATTAAATAGGGAGATACCTGATAGGGTACCAATATTTGATTATCTTATCAATGATGATATTCTCGAACATTTTGGAGGGAAACCTATCCCTATAGGTGATGAGGAGGCTTGGATACGAGCTTGCTCAAAATGTCTTGATTTATGCCATCCAATAATAAAGGGAATACCTTTCGAACCTGCTGAAGTACTGTTACCAGATGGCACGCGTAGGGTATACGAAAGGTGGACATTTTGGGATATACCGCCTTATGATTGGACACAGGAAAATCTTACGAGAAAGATTAAAGAAGAGATAGAAGAATATGAAGCTTATAAGCCTAAACCTGAGGAAATAATGGCTTATAAGGAGCATGTGAAAAAAGTAAATGAATGGGCTGATGGTATGGTATATATACATATAGGCATAAGTGCTGCTTTTCTCCCAGGAACAATAGAACAAGGCATATACCTATATGCTGACTACCCTGAGTTGGTTGAACGTTGGGCAAGAGCACGTGATAAAGCTACGTTACAGTGGATAGAAGCAGTGGCAGATCCAACTGATTCTCCAGTAGCTATTATATGGAACGATATAGCCTTTAAAGAGAATTTAATATATCCGATTCCATTATTGGAGAAACTTTTATTCCCATCTATATATGAATTTTGTCATTCACTTCATTCAAAGGGAATAAAGGTTATATTTCATTCTGATGGGAATGTAAGCAAAGCTATGGATGCTCTTATCTGTTGTGGCATAGATGGTTTTAATCCTCTTGAGATATCAGCAGGAATGGATTATGAATCATTTAAGGAAAAACATGGAAATAAAATAGTTTTAGTAGGTGGCTTAGATGCAGTAGAGATTCTATCATTTGCAACACCTGAGGTAGTTATTTCTGAGACAAAACGCTTCCTTGAAATAGCTGGTAAGGGTGGAGGTTTAATATCTGCTTCATCTTCAGGCCAATTAGACAATAGTATGCCTTTTAAAAATATAATGGCGTATTTTGAGACTGTCTGGAATTGGCTTTACTAGTTCACCACAAAAACATCTCAATATATGGCGGGCGAATTGCTCGCCTTTAATTTTTGAAATCTATCTTTGAATATTGACAAATAAAATTGATAAAATTATAATATACGTTATAAAATTTTAAAGTGGAGGTTTAGATGAAAAAGATTTGGAATAAAGATCTAACGTTTTTATTGATAGGGCAATCTATATCAAGGCTAGGAGATAGTGCTCACTATATAGCTCTTATATGGTTTATACTTGAAAAAACAGGCTCTAGCGCTATCATGGGAACACTCTCCGCCCTTGCCTATATCCCTTCCCTTGTGCTAGGACCATTTGCAGGGGTAATTGTAGATAAGTATTCGAGGAAAAGGATTATATTTCTAACTGACCTTATAAGAGGTCTTATAGTTTCTCTTCTAGTTCTATTCTATTTTACAAACGGCTTAGACATATCCGAAATCTTTATCCTTACTGTTCTTTTAGGTATCTGTTCGGCTTTCTTTAATCCATGTATCCCCTCTTCGATCCCTGAGATGGTAGATAAAGAAGACCTTCCTAGAGCGAACTCCCTATTCTCTATAGCTGGTAGGGTTACAGAGATAATAGGACCATCGGTAGGAGGAGTACTCTATAAATTTATAGGGGCTGGGTTATTATTCGCCTTCAATTCATTTTCCTTTTTTATAGCCTCTATATTTACAATATTTACTAAAATACCACAGAGATATAAGGAAGGGAAGATAAATTTTATTGGAGATATAGGGGAAGTACTAAAGAGACTAAAAGAAGACAAAAATTTGATGACATTAGGCATAACAGCAGCAGTGCTTAATTTCTTTTACGTCCCATTCTTTATACTCCTTCCAGTTTATATAAAGACCTATCTCCACTTAGACGCATCTATATATGGCTTTGTTCTTGGGGCAGGAGGTATAGGAAGTCTTGTAGGTCTTCTTATCACATCTGCCATATCTCCTTCTGGAGACAAAAAATACAGTATGTTTAAGTTTTCACTTATGGGACAAGGTATTACTATTAGTTTTCTTGCCCTCCCATTAAGTAGTCTTCAGCTTGTTATACTCTTTTTCATTATCCAGCTTTTAAATATATTCGTCAACATATACATAAATGCTGCTCTTCAGTTGATGGTTCCTAGCGAAGAAAGGGGTAGATTTTTCGGGCTTTTGGGACTCTTTGTAGGTGGACTACAACCAATTTCTATGAGCCTATCAGGAATTATTGCTGAATCTGTAAGGATACCTATAATATTCACAATCTGCGCAGTTGTTATCCTATTTACAAGCTGGAAAATAATATCTCTAAGGGGACTAAAAGAGCTATTTATAGTTAGAGAAGAAAAGAAAGAAGAGGAGATCTTAGTATCTAACCCCTAACTTGATCCATCTATTAGGATTATCCTTTAGAGTCTCGTAGGCAGATAAAACTTCTTCAAAAGGAACAATATGCAAAAGTCCATTTACATCTAGAAGTTTCTTCTTAAATAGATCGATCACAGTATCATAGACTCTCTGTCTATCCCATCTAGGATAATCTCTATAGGGTTCACTCTCTACACGAATACCTGAAACCATAGTATGTCTATTTATATGCCACTCTTCTCCTAAATCTAATCCAAGAGCTTCTCCATGATATAAGGAAGTTGTTACTATAGTTCCTCCGTATCTAGTTCCCCTTATAGCTTGATGTAAAGCTCTATATGAACCACTAGTCTCTACACTGACATCTACTCCCTTATTATTTGTAGCTAATTTTATTTCTAGACCCACATCAATATCTGGACTCAACACTAGATCAGCACCAAATCTTTGAGCCAATTCTCTCCTTTCTTTTATAGGGTCCACTGCTACTATAAAGGTAGCGCCATTCAATCTTGCCATCTGAACAGTTAAAAGACCAATAGCTCCTAAACCAAAAACTGCTACCTTGTCTCCAAGAGAAAATTTTCCTTCTCTAACAGACATTAATGCTACAGTAGCAGGGTCTATACAGAGGACCTCTTCATCAGTTAAACCTTCAGGTATATGGTTTACACGAGTAGCATCTACAGTATGCGTCTCTCTTATAGGAAGATAACCCCATACCCTATCACCTACATCAAATCCCTTTACCTCTTTCCCTACTTCCACTACCCTTCCTATGGTAATATTGCCAAGACGGAAAGGAAAAAGTGAAGACTTACCCTCTCTAGGAACAAATAGTTCTAATTCTTTATCCCACTCTTTATCTACATTTGGAACCTTACCTAGAAAGAAAGATAGATGTGTACCATGCTTCTCTGCAGAAATCTCACTCTTTATCCTGACTTCATTGGGCTTTAACTCTCCATCTTCATAATCTATTAGAATCGCCTTACCAGGCTCTATTGCGACTAACTCCCTCATATCAATATCCTCCCTTTATCGGTTTATATACCCTTATATACCCTTGAGTATCTACCAGATAATAATTCTCATACATAGCCTGTTTCATCTCTTTTGTCCATCTGTCAGAATCACTCCAGTGGTCATAGTAAAGATTAAATTCCAACATAATAAGGTCAAACTTTTTCTCTTTAATCTCCTCAACTATCCTAGTCTGATCCCAAAGCCCCTGATAGTAGAGTTGTGTAAATATAAACGGATCGAAGTATATATCTCTATTGTGTGCTGGCAGAATACCTAGATTTTCTGCTAGAATAAGTCCTTTCGTTTCCTCTACATATTCATCGAGAGCAGTTGGAGGAGGAGAAGGTCTCCAACCCCAACTTAAGGTATTGGGCCCATAGTAGTAATTTGTTAATTGAAGTAATATTAAAAGCGATACCACTACTGGGACAAATTGATCCTTTCTTTTAAAGACCTCTCCTACAAGTATCCCAACAATTATACCCATTATACCTACCGGTTCTATAAGATAGTTCAGCATAGAGCCGACTTTACCAACAGTAAGCTGGACAAAAAAGGCAGAAATAAAATATAGACTGATAATTCTCTTCTTTTTATCCTGTAACCAGAAGATAGAGGTAATCAAGCTTACCATTATAAAAGTAGTATAAGTAAATAACTCCTTTGACATAAAGAACAGGAGCTGTCTTGTTGTAAATATATTATTATTGTACTTTACCACATGCAGATAAAACTGCCCCTTTGTTATAGCTGTAAGAAAAAGAAATATCAATGCACCATATAATGTTGTATAACCTATAAGTTTACCAGCAATCTTTCTATCCTTTGTTAGAAGATATAGATATGCCCCAGCGGCTCCAGCAATCATAGATTGCCTTGTATATAAGGCAAGTAAAAAGAACAGTATGCACCACCTAAGTCTTTTATAGTCGTCCTCATATCTTATTACCCAATATATACCAAGCATATTGAAGAATATAGATAGGGTGTCTATCCTCATATATATTCCCCAAACGTAGACATAATCTATAGCTAAATAAAACAGAGCACTTAAAAGAGAAACAATCCTATTTCCTGTAAAGTGTAGAACAATCTTGTAGATTATATAAGCAGTAGCTAAAACAGCCAAAAAAGCAATAGTTCTACCAGTACCAAAGGATATACCAAATACAGGAACTAATAGGAGCGAAAACAAATGGAAAACAGGTGGATAATTCCCAATAATGTATGGTGGAGAATTTATATCCTTGTAGAAGTTTCTTCCTTGGAGTATATACCTCAATTGGTTGAGTATAGGTCCTTCTCCATAGTCTAGTGGCTGAGGATATCTAATTGCACAGATAGCCCTATAAATATAAGAATAAGCTATTGAAGCCATACAAATAGTAGAGATACCAAGTGTTATAAAAAGGAATATCTTACCATATGGTATATTTTTGAGCATAGCATCATCACCTCTACAAGATTTTATTTTACATTATAATACACCATTAAATCATGTTAGAATAAATAAAAAGATATTAAATGGAGGAAAATAATGGAGCAGCTAAAGCAGGCTATAGAGTTTATAAACTCCTCTAACTATATAGTGGCATTTACTGGGGCAGGAGCGTCTACTGAAAGCAATATACCAGATTTCAGGTCAGATAAAGGATTATATAAGAAAGAAAAAGAAGAGTACGGTTATCCTCCCGAAGTAATGTTGAGTCATAGCTTTTTTGTGAAACATCCAGACAAGTTTTATGCATTTTATAAAAGGGAGATAATTCATAAGGATGCGCAACCAAACCCTTGCCATATAGCACTGGCAAGACTAGAAGAGATAGGAAAACTTAAGGCTGTTATAACTCAAAATATAGATGGTCTTCACCAAAAAGCAGGATCTAGAAATGTCTTAGAACTTCATGGTTCTATATACAGAAATTACTGTACCTCCTGCAAAAAGTCTTTTGAGTTAGATTATGTGATAAACAGTAAGGATCTTGTCCCCAAATGTGATAGATGTGGTGGCATTATAAAACCTGATGTTGTTTTATACGAGGAACCTCTTGACCCTGAGATTATAGATGACTCCATAACATATATAAGTGAAGCGGATTGCCTTATAGTAATAGGGACAAGTTTAGTAGTATACCCAGCGGCAGGGCTTATAGAGTATTATAGGAAAAACAGACTAATAATGATAAATAAAACCCCTACTCCCTATGACTGGAAGGCAAACGTAATAATAAGAGATAATGCGGGTTCTACTCTAAAAAAGATACTAGAAGAGTTAGGTCTATGGAAATAAAAAGACGGGGTAAAGCCCCGTCTTAAATTTTAACTAAAATAACTGAACCCCTACTGCTACTGAAAGAGCATCTAAGGCTTTTAGATAATTATATATACTAGATTTATAACTATTCTCTGCACTAAGGAGCGAAGCCTCTGTACTCATAAGCTGAAGTTTAGTTATTGTTCCTACCTTAAGTCTAGCATTATCTGTCTCTAAGTTCTTTCTTGCCAAGGCTAGATTCTTTTCTTGTAATTTCACCTGATTCAATGCATTAAGGACACTTTGATAGGCAGTATTTATAGAAAGGTCTAAATTATCAAGTACCTGCTTTAAAGAATCTTGAGCACTTTCTAGAGCAAGCTGAGCACTCCTTATCTGACTCTGAGGAGTATACTCGTTGTTAGCCAAATCATACTGAAGCTTGGCTAGTTCATAGCTATTCTTAGCCTGAACTACAGTAGGAAGATTACTCTGTGTCTGCTTCTTCAGGGCTTCTATATCAATTTTCACCTCCTTAAAACTTGGCTCTGTTAAAACAACTGGGGTAGATATATCCATTCCTATAGAGAGTAGTAACTTATCAATTGCAGACCTTAGATTAGCCTCAGAAGAAGCTACTGTATTCTGAACAGATGTAACATTATTTTCTGCCTGTAGCACATCTGTATCTGTAGCATTACCCAAAGACCTTCTAATTTTTACCGCCTTAAGGTTCTCATTTGCCACTTCTAACTGTTTCTTTGCTAGGTTCAACTGATTCTGAGCTTCTAATACAGCAAAATAGTTACTCCTTACTGTTTGAGTAACCTGAAGTCTAACATAGTTATACTGAGCCTGAGCATAGGAAAAATTATTTCTAGCTTGCGTTAATGCCACTATAAGTGTAGTAGGATCTCCTTCTTTCTCTAATAGAGACTGTCTTGCATCCTCAAGGTTTCTCTTGGCATCTATTACACTCTGATTCTGCTTTAACCCTAACTCTATGGCAGATTCCATAGTAAGCTGAACCGCATTTTCCCCATAGACAACATTACTCATTAGTAGTAGGGTAATTACTAGTAAAATAGAATACCTCTTTAAATTCATCTAGTCTCACTCCTTTCCCAAAATTATATCTAATTGCATTAAAGCTATATTATAATCGACTATAGCCTTATCTAGCTCTAGTTGAGCTTGAGTTCTTTGAAGCTGAGCAAGTTCCAAATCCAATTGGGTGATAAGGCCTAGGTTAAGCCTTATCTCCTGATTCTTCACCAACAATTCTTTCTGCTGCAAGTTAAGCTGAGCCTTTTCTATATTAGCCATAGCCTGCATAACAGTGTTGTAATACTGTCTTACACTTAATTCTACACTTTTTTTCGTATTCTCCAAGTTTATTCTAGCCTGATCCAGACTAAGGGAAGCCTGTTTTATACTCTCACTTTTACTACCACCATCAATAATAGGGACACTCACTGTAAAGGCTACACTCCAATCTGGCTTAGAACTACTAGAAGCACTCTTTAGAGGAAACGAATAAGAAAGACTGAACTGATAATTTTGATTATCTATACTCATTTTGAGACTCTGTCCATTTACCGAGTAAGTCCCACTCAATCCCAAGGTAATGCTAGATTTAGTTGAATCTATATAATTTCTCTCCGCCTCTATCAAATTATAACTAGCGTTCTTTATATCTAGATTATTCTGGAGAGCATCCTTTATAAGCTCATCCAGAGAAAACTCTATCTTAGAGTAAGATATATCCTCTTTAAATATAACATCCTTATATGGAATACCTAGGGTATTAAAAAATGTAAGCATTGCAATCTTAAGATTATTCTTTGCAGATTCATAAGAAATCTGAGCGCTCTTTAGGTTCAACTGTGCATCCATAAAACTATTTTCGGTTATAACCTTCCGAGAGAACTGAGCCTGCGCTATCCTTACCTGTTCTCCTATTAGAGAAAGATTTCTCTCTGCTATTTCAAGTTGTCTCTGAGCAAAGAGGACATCGAAAAATTGTTTGGTTATCTTAAGTTTTAGATTTCTCAAACCATTTATATAGTTGTTTTTAGCCCTATAGCAATTTAACCTTGCACTCAATAACGATGCTCCAGCTGGAGAATCCTCTCTAAGATTATAAGTTAAGAGCAATGTAGCAGAGGGTTGATCAATTGTGGTGGTAACTCCAGAAACTGTTGTACTTTCTCCCCTGGTGTACCCCATATTACTACTGAGCCTTGGAGTAGTAAATAGAGATTCTGCCTGTTTTAACTTCGACTCAGCAGCATCTAATTGAGCTTTAAGAAGTTTTAACTCAGGGGCATTATCAATAGTGCTAAGGGCCTTATTAAGTGTCCATACCTCCTCTGCAGATACCAATCCGGGTAATAGGAAAAAGAAGGTTAATAAGATTACTATCCTTTTCATTAGATATAATCTCCAGTGGTAGAAAATTGTCTTGGTCTCTCTTCTAATTCTACCTTTATATCCAGTTTAGTACTCTTTCTTATCACATTCAAAATCACCTGGTTCTTTTTAGACCTAAGAATCTTCAATAACAGAGTATTCCAATCTTCCACCCTCTCATTATCTATTCCTACTATTATATCACCTACCTGAATTCTAGCCTTATCTGCAGGGCTAAACTTAACCACCTCTCCTACAATCACCCCATAGTCTACAGGAAGATTGTAGTAATAAGCCATCCTTCTAGATAAAGTCTCACCTCCTATTCCTAACCAAGGATGACTTGCGTATCCTTTCTTTATTATATTATCTGCAATCCTCTTAGCAGTATTGCTTGGGATAGCAAATCCTATACCTTGCGCTCCCTGATATATAGCAGTATTGATACCTATAACTTCTCCATTACTACTAACCAAAGCCCCTCCACTATTACCAGGATTTATAGCAGCGTCTGTCTGTATGAGTCTTTCTATGAGAGTTCCTTGTTCTGGTTGAATACTCCTATCCAAGGCACTTACTATACCTGCAGTCACAGTCTTACCAAGCCCAAAAGGATTACCTATAGCTATAGCAATCTGACCTACCCTGAGCTTATCTGAATCTGCTAGTCTTGCATACGGTAGATTATCTGCATCTACTTTTATCACTGCTAGGTCGGTAAATGGATCTCTACCAATAAGTTTTCCTTCTAAAGTCTTTCCATCCCCTAGGGTAACTCTTATACTTCTTGCTCCCTCTATTACATGGTTGTTAGTAATTATATAGCCATCTTTACTTATTATCACACCTGAACCAGCCCCTTCAGTTGGCACAGCTTGAAAGAAGTACTGAACTATGCTTACTGTACTTATATTTACAACACTAGGTCCTACTTTTTCTGCCACATTCATATAGATATTTTCTGTATCTGTCAGATAGCTTTGTTGAGCCAACACAGTATCTACTTTCAATACACTATTTCCTAGATACCCTAGAACAACTCCTCCTAAAAAAGCTAAAATTACTGCAAATGTTATTATCTTACGCATATTATTCCTCCTCTAGTATTTAAATCCTTTTATAATTTTTTCTATTATATCTCTCTCTACAACTCCTATTATTAAAAAGTTCTTTCTATCATAACTCCATGCAAAACCACTCATACCATCGAACTGCCAATAAGAATACCTTATCCCATCAGTAGTAACCTTTCTAACAGATGGAGGCATAGAGGGAAGATCCTGAAGGTCAAAGAACATAATATTGTTGATTCCATCAGAAAAGTGATAAGCTATACCACCCGGAACTTCCTTTATGCTTATGCACTCATATCCCTTTTCCTGAAGAGGAGAAAGTTTTACTAAAATAACATCCTTTCTTTTACTCTTCTCTAACGGAATAAATCTTTCCCTACGCTCTAATATTCTAAAATCTCTCCCTGGTTTTACCCACACAAATAGTCTCTCATTAGTGACAGTACTGAAATCTATGTCTGTATAAAATGAATACTCCTGAAGTTTTCCATCAGAGGAGTACCTTTCCCTTTTAAGAATAAGATTAGTCTGATTATCTATCCAAAAGACAAGTAAGACATTCTTACTATTTTTTGGTGATATATATACCTTAGTTACATCTCTTCCTAGGAACTTATCAGGCTGACTACTTACATCATAATTTTTGAGTATGAGTTCTAATAGTTTACTATGTATATCTCTATAAGGTAGATCGTAGAGAGAAGGTCCTATAGTCACTAAGCCCTTATTAGGCTGATAGTAGTAACTACTATGTCCATCGTCTATTAATAGGTCTCCAGCCAAGAATGAAGGAAATAAATACTCCCTTCTGAATTTGCCTGTAGCAAGAGCAAAGACCTTACTTACGGTAACGTTAAGTCTTCCCCTTATATACATTCCACTAGTTTCGGTAGCAACAAAGCTTATCTTTCCCTCAGCATCCCAAGCATCACTTAGAATCTCTACAGGGCTTCTCTCGTTAGCAAAGGTCGAAAATACTATCAATAATACTAATATCAAAAGAGATAAGGGTATCAGATATCTTTTCATCTAGAGTTCTCTCCTAGAGAGCTCACAGATACAATTAAACCAGGATTATTCCTACCTATGTGTCCATTGTAAGTCTCCATATACTCTTGTATGTATGTATTTAAAACAGGGGTTGGCTGTAAATTCATATCTTCCTTAGGGGGATATCTAAAGGTCATTAAAAAGAATATTAGTCCACAAATGGCAAACCCGGCTGTTAACTTTAAACCAAAAGAAAACTTTCTCCTCTTATTCTCCTTTTCTATCCTATCTATAATCTGAGACTCAAAGTAGGGACCAACCTCAAGGATTGGAAAAGCGCCCATCAATCTATGAATCTTTTCTATGTTCTCAAGCTCTATAGCACAACTCTTACAACTTTTAAGATGTTCCCTTACTTTAATACTCTTATCAGTAGGGATCTCCCCATCAAAATATGCTGAAAGTAATCTCTTTACCTCGCTACACCTCACTTTTTTCTGTTACCTCCTCTACGGTTTTGAGGTCTTTCAAAAGTGACTTAAGTCTCATCCTTGCCCTATGCAATCTCGATTCTACCGTACCCATAGGTATGTTCAATATCTCACTTATCTCTTGATAAGAGAGGTCTTCAAACTCTCTAAGTATAAAAACCATTCTAAGGTCCTCAGGTAAACTCGATACCGCATTCTTTATCTTTTCCTGTATCTCTAATCTTTCTACGGTCTCTTCAGGACTATAATAATTATCCTGAGGAATAGTTAACCAAACCCCTTCTTCCAAATTTTCTTCTCTATTGGACCTTTCTCTAATCTTATCCATACATAAATTCATAGCTATCTTAGATAACCATGTAGAAAACTTACTCTCTCCTTTAAATTTCTTGATGTTCAGATAAGCTTTTACAAAAGTCTCCTGTGCTATATCCTCTGCATCTTCTGCTCTGCCTAGAGTCCTATAGACAAGGTTTAATACATACCTCTCATACCTTTTAATCAGTTCGCTAAATGCCGATACATCCCCTTTTTTGGCCCTCTCAATTAGTAACTCTTCCTTTTCTTCCATATCTAATATAACCTGCCTTTTGTCTGACCTCTGACTTAAATGACGTATCAAAACATGAAAATATTCCATCTAAAGTGACAGAAATATTATACACTAATAAACCTAAATATGTGATAATATTAAAGACAATAATAAGATAAAGAGGAGGGATAGTTTTCATGGAAATTGAAAGGACACTTTATGGTTTGACAAAAGATGGGATTTCCATCTATCAGTATTCTTTAATAAATGACAATGGACTTATGATGAAGGTCATCCCCTATGGCTGTACCATAACTGAACTATGGGTACCTGATAAAAATGGAGAATTGGCAGATATAGTCCTCGGATTCGATACTATAGGTGAATATGAAAATAATACTCCATACCTTGGATGTATTGTTGGACGTTATGGTAATCGTATAGCTAAAGGGAGGTTTACCATTGACGGTATAACTTATCAGCTAGCTCTAAACGAGCCAGGGAAACCTAACCATCTTCACGGTGGATTCAAGAGTTTTAGGGATGTAGTCTTTAAAGCAATACCAATGAAGACCCCCTATGGTCCTAGTCTTAGGATGAAATACTTAAGCCATGACGGTGAAGAAGGTTATCCAGGTAACTTAGATGTAACTGTAACTTACACACTTACAAACAAGAACGAGCTTAAGATAGATTATGTTGCTACTACTGACAAGCCTACCATACTTAACCTAACTAATCATACATATTTTAATCTTGTAGGGGAAGGTTCAGGAACAATCTTAGAGCATGAGCTTCTGCTTAATGCCGATTACTATACTCCTGCAGATGAAAACCTAATTCCTACAGGGGAGATATCACCAGTAAAAGGAACAGGAATCGACTTTACAGAACCTAGAAAGATAGGAGAAAGGATAGAACAGTATAAGGATTATCCATTTGGTGGATATGACCATAACTTCCTAATAAACAAAAAAGAAGGTGAATTAGCCTTTGCAGGAAGACTGAGAGAATATAGTAGTGGAAGAGAGATGGAGATATATACAACAGAACCAGCGATAGTCTTATATACAGGGAATTGGCTAAATATAAAAGGAAAAGGTGGAAAGTTCTATACCAGATATTCAGGATTATGTCTTGAGACACAACACTGCCCCGACTCTCCAAATCACCCCAATTTTCCAAACACCATACTAAGACCCGGAGAAATATTTACATCTACAACAATATATAGATTTGGAGTAATGTCAAAATAGGGTATAAATCTCTTACTATGCAGTTGTGACGGTAATACCATAAGATATAGAGAAATAGATAGATAAACTTATTCACCCCCTACGAAAATCCCTAGCAATTTCGTAAAAAATCAGTTATAATTGGGGTTAACCTATTGACAAAATACAAATTTAGTGGTAATAAGGAATAGTAGAGAATTATTAGAGATGAAAGGGGGTGAGTAAGATGACAAAAGCTGATCTAGTGGATGTAGTTGCCCAGAAGGTGGGACAGACCAAGAAGCTTACTGCTCAGGTTATAGACCAAACACTAGATGCTATAGCTGAAGCCCTAAAGAAGGGTGAAAAGGTTCAGCTTATTGGATTTGGAAGTTTCGAAGTAAGAAAGAGAGCAGCAAGGAAGGGGATCAATCCCAGAACAAGAAAGCCTATAAACATTCCAGCCAAATCTGTACCAGTATTTAGGCCTGGGAAAGAGCTAAGAGAAGCAGTAAAGTAATAATCTATTAAGACAAGGGGAGGCATATATTGTCTCTCCTTGTCTTATGCTATAATAGAACTATGGAATTTATAAGCCCTACAAAGGGAAGACTTACTTTTGATGAGATGTTTAGAGAAATTATATCGTTCATTCGGGAGGAACCTAAGAATCCTTATCACCTTATAGTTGGTACAGATTCACTTCCCGGAGAAGAAGTCTATTTTGTTACTGCTGTAATCATTCATAGGATAGGTAGTGGCGGTAGATACTTTTATAGAAAAATCACAAACAAACATATAAAATCTCTAAGACAGAGAATATTTTATGAGGCTACTTTAAGCCTAGAGACTGCAAGTTTGATAACTTCTCAGTTAGCTAAAAATGGAGTATCTGAGCTTCCTATTGAGATACACGTTGACATAGGGACAAAAGGAGAGACAAGACAGCTAATAAAAGAGGTGGTAGGAATGATTACATCAAGTGGATATTCTGCAAAGATAAAACCAGAATCGTTTGGGGCTAGTAAAGTCGCTGATAAGCATTCTAAATAAGGAGGAAAAAGATGAGAGGAAGTAATAGAGAGATAAGGATAAAAGAAGAAAGAGTAAGGAGATTTCTTGAAGAAAATAATTCTAATGGGCTTCTTATAAATTTAAAGTATAACTTTTCATGGGCAACAGGCGGAAGATATAACCACGTTGGTCTTATCACCGAGTTAGGACCAACAAGCCTACTTATAACCAAGAACAATTCATATATTATAGCCAATTCAATAGAGGCTCCGAGGATAGAAAAAGAAGAAGTTGGTGCTTTAGGACATTATGAGTTTGTCGTCTTTCCCTGGCATGACCCGGATGAAAAATTAAATATAGTTGAAAAGATCACTGGAGGTAACTTTATTACTGATGCGTCCTTTGGCAATGCAAGAGTAGTTAATTTGTATCCACTTAGATATCCACTAGTAGAAGAAGAGATTGAAAGGATAAAATCACTTGGTAAGTCTGCTAGTCTATGTATGGAAGAGGTCTGTAAATTGATAAAGCCGGGACAGACAGAGCTAGAGATATCGGGTATGATGGCAGAGAGCCTCCTTTCTAAAGGAATGTATCCTAGCGTACTTTTAGTAGCTGGTGATGAGAGGGTCTCTAGTTTTAGACATCCTATCCCTACAGAAAATAAAGTATCTCGTTATGCTATGGTGGTCATATGCGCAATGAAAGACGGAATACAAGTAGCGATTACTAGGCTGGTACACTTTGGAAAGGTGGATATAGAATTAAAGAAGAAGCACAATGCGGTAGTAAAGGTGGACTCCGTCCTTATACACAACACAAAGGTGGGTAATAAATGGAGCGATATACTAGAAAAAGCCATAAAGACATATGGAGAAGTTGGATACCCTGAAGAGTGGAAAAAACATCATCAGGGTGGACCTACTGGTTATCAGAGTAGAGAGTTTACAGTAAATCCAAAGACTCAAGGTTCTGTAAGTAAGTGGCAACCAATCGCTTGGAATCCTTCTATAACTGGAACTAAGTCTGAAGACACAATCCTAGTTGGTGAAGAGTCTTCGGAGATAATAACCCCAACCTTTGATTGGCCAATGATAGACGTAGAGGTGGAAGGAACAATATATAGAAGGCCTGATATATTGGAGAGATGAGGATGAAGGCATTTATTATGGCGGCAGGTGAAGGGACTAGACTTCGTCCTCTCACCTATATAAGACCAAAGCCCTTAGTTCCATTAGGCAATAGACCTATAATTACTAGGATTATATCTCTTCTAAAGACTAATGGTATTACAGATATTATAATAAACCTACACTATAAAAAAGAAAAGATAAAAGAAGCTTTAGGTGACGGCAGAGATTTTGGAGTAAATATAACATACTCAGAAGAAGAAGTTCTGTTAGGCACAGCTGGTGGAGTAAAAAGGGTTGAAGACCTACTTCCAGATACCTTTGTCGTTATAAGCGGAGATATTGCAACTGACATAAACATTAGAGAGATGATAGCCTTTCACCAAAAGAAAAATGCCTTAGTTACACTTGCCGTTACTATAGTAGATGACCCAACAAAGTATGGAGTTGTCTCATTAAATAGTGACGGTAAGATACAGAAATTTTTAGAAAAGCCATCGAGAGATAAAGTATTCAGCCCTATTGTTAATGCGGGGATATATGTATTAGAAAAAGAAGTTCTAAAAGAAATTCCACAAGGGATTTTTTATGATTTTGGTAAACAACTCTTCCCTGCTCTTATGGAAAAGCAGGCACCTCTATATGGTTATTTATCTAGTGGCTACTGGATGGACATAGGTAGTATAGTTGATTATAAGAAAGTCCACAATGATATAGGTGATGGTAAATTACAGATTCCCCATTATGGAGAGCTGTTCACAGACAACGTAAGGATAGGGCTCGGAACTTATGTGGATAAGGCAAAATTCTTTGGTAGCGTTTTTATTGGTAACGGGGTAGAGCTTAAAGAAGAGGTAACTATAGTAGGTCCTTCATTCATAGGAGACTCTGTAAAGATAGAAAAAGGTTCAAGAATAGAGGGTTCTATCATCTGGAATAATGTCCATATCGAAGAATCAGCTACAATAATTAGGTCTGTAATTGGTGATAATACAAGGGTATTAAAAGAGAGTTATATAGTTGACGGGGTATACTGTAGAATCCCTAGAGAGGTCATAGATAATTGAGGGTATTAATAACTGGGTCTTCTGGTCAATTAGGTAAAGCAGTGGTAGAGTTTTTTTTCAAAAATGGTGCTGACGTCTACCCTATACCGCACTCTAGGTTAGACATCACTAATAGGCAGGCGGTAGAAGATATCATAAGGGCTTATCTGCCTGAGATAGTTATAAATTGCTCTGCTTTTACAGATGTAGATAAGTGTGAGGAGGAAAAGGATAAGGCATATAGGGTCAATGCCTTGGGACCTAAAAATCTAGCAATAACTTCTGAAAAGTACAACATACATCTTATACATATAAGTACTGACTATGTATTCGATGGAGAGAAAGACACCCCATACATTGAGTTTGATAATACCAATCCTATAAATACTTATGGTAAGAGCAAACTAGAAGGGGAGCATTTTGTAGAAAGATTTTCAAAGAGATACACTATAGTAAGAACAAGCTGGCTCTATGGTGACGGAAACAATTTTGTAAGAAAGATAATAGAAAGAGCTAAAAAAGATACTGTCCTTAAAGTTGTAGATGACCAAATTGGCTCTCCAACTTATACCTACGATGTTGCCAAAGCATTGTTAAATATTGTAAAAGAAGGAGCATATGGTATATATCACTGTGCAAATAAAGGGATAGTGTCTAGATTTGAAGAGGCTAAATTTATAGTAAAAAATCTAGGGCTAAATGTAGAGGTCCTTCCGGTAAAAAGTGAGGACTACCACACATTAGCAAAAAGACCTAGATACACTCCATTAGAAAATTATCTCTTAGAATTGGAAGGAGTCTTTTATGCTAGAGACTGGGAATCAGCGATGGAAGAATTTTTAAGGGGGGAAGATATATGAAGATACTCTTAGTGAATCCGCCAATGGCAAGTTATTATCATAGACTTGGTCTAAAATATCCGCCACTGGGGGTTG
>JBMFMV010000004.1:0-60772 GCA_049970495.1 bacterium | reverse complement strand
GAGAACTTTTATCTTCCATTAATGTCAGAATTACGAAAAGAGACACCTAAGACTATAAAAGATAAGTTATCTAGATTTTTAAAAGAGGTAAAGATATTTTTTATCAATAATTTTGGAAAGTTTATTGGTATCACTGTGATAGTGGCTGGTTTAATAGATGGAATAAACCCTTGTGCTATTTCGCTATTGATATTTTTTATCTTTTCACTTTCCAAACTGAGGGGTCCCAAGAAATTAATGCTTTTTGCAGGTTCCAGTTTTATCTCTGGTATTTTTATATCCTATTTTCTTATTGGAATAGGGGTATTAGAACTTGTTATAAATCCTTTATATTTATCTATATATAATTGGCTCTATATAACTATAGGGATATTAGCCCTCATTATTAGCGGAATTAGTTTATGGGATTTTTATTGTGCAAAAAATAAAAAGACTAGAAATATTAAGTTACAGTTACCAATAGGTCTAAAGAGAATCGGACATTCCTTGATAAGAGATATATCTATAATAAAGAATCCACTCTTGATTTTTGGACTTGGGGTTATAACAAGTTTCATAGAGTTTCCATGTTCAGGACAAGTATATCTACCCACCGTTACTCTTATAGGAAGTCCTTTAAGTAGTATAAAGCCATTTTTACTTCTGTTACTTTATAACTTTATGTTCATCCTTCCGTTAATAGCTATATTAGTAGTTTCTATTTTATGGTTTTCTTCAGAGAAGATATCTCGGTTTGTTTCTAAAAATCTAGCATTAACAAAGTTGATGACTGCAGGTCTTTTCCTTTTGCTTGGAGTTTATATGTTGGTTTTTGTATAGAGAAGACTAGTTATCTAAGGAGGAGCGATTTCCTCCTTAGATATTCTTTATCCATACTTCCATTGGTCCTGGTTCTCTATTAGCCCAGGCATAGTATGGAATGGCGATAAACTCAACCTCTCTTTTGAGAGATTTAGCCTCTTTTACCGTTAAATAAAGGTTATCCCAGTTCTTAGGATCATTTAAGTATCCTTTACCCTTTACTACCACTACTCCACCTAAGATATCTCTATACTCTTCTTCTAACTTTGTGTCTTTAGAGATTTCTAGATCCCATACATCTCCCCAAGGATTATCAGCAGATTCTACACAGTAAATAATGGGACCTCTTCTTATTGCAACTCTTCCAACATTAGCCTTTATGTTTGGATTACTCTCTATAAGTTCTGGCTTTATATTAAGCTCTAACTTTACAGTATCACCAGTCTGCCAATTTCTATCTATTACTATATAACCATTATCTAATATAGCTTGTACTGTATTGCCATTTACAGAAAGAGAAAATCCTTTAGCCCAACCAGGTTTTCTTAGGAATAGTCTAAAACTTGTATTCCCAGAGACCTTAAATTCTATCTGTCCATTCCAGGGATAATCAGTTTTTTCTTCTATCATTACTTTAGAGCCATTGATATCGAATTCAGAGATATTACTGGCATATAGATGAACCCAGACCCCATCAGTAGATGTAGAATACATATAACCAGGGATAGCAGTTATAGTCCTAGCTATATTAGGTGGACAGCAAGCACAGGCAAACCATCTCTGCCTTCTGTGTTTTCCTCTGTCAGCTAATGGGTTTACATAGAAATACTCTTTCCCATCTAAGGATATACCGGAGAGTATCCCATTGTAGAGGCAGAGTTCCATTATATCTGCAAATCTACTTTCCCTTAGAGTTAGAAGCATTCTAAAATTCCACATAAGATTTGCTATACTAGCACAAGTTTCTGCATAGGCGGTCTCATTTGGAAGCTCGTAATTTTCTCCAAAAGCTTCCCCTTCTTTTCTTGCCCCAGCTCCACCAGTGATATACATCTTTTTAGTTACTAGATTATCCCAGAGTCTTTCTAGAGCTTCTAGTAAAGTCTTGTCTCCTATTTCCATGTATAGATCAGTAGCTCCACTATTTAGATATAGAGATCTTACCGCATGACCTACAACTTCATCTAGCTCTCTAAATGGTTTGTGGTCTATATGATAAGAGCTTCCACCAATGATTCCTTTTCCTCGTTCATCTATAAAGAACTTAGCTAGATTTAGATACTTCTTGTCATTCGTCTCTCTATATAACTCCACTAGAGCCATTTCTATTTCAGGATGACCTGGAGTTCCTTCTCTTCTTCCAGGACCAAAGAGACGAGTTAAATAATCTGCTAGCTTTATAGCTATATTTAAAAAATTTGTCTTTCCTGTTGCTCTATAGTGGGCAATAGCGCCCTGTATGAGATGACCTGCGCAGTAGAGTTCGTGCATATCTTTTAGGTTCGTCCAACGGTCTTGTTTCTTCTCAAATGTGAAGTATGTGTTTATATATCCGTCTTCATCTTGAGCTAGTCTTATCTCTTCTATAACATTATCTACCAATTTATCTAGGGCGTCATTCTTCCTATAAGCCAGTAGATAAGAGACCGCCTCTATCCATTTGTATACATCAGAATCATTGAAAAAGAAACCAACAAATTCGCCTGAAATCTTCCCTGATGCTCTCCTAAAATTGTCTATTCTGTGAGTTTCTTCTAGGATTTCATACTGGGTAGGGAGTGTAACTTCCTCCATAATCTCTATTCTTCTTGCCCAAAAATTATCTGTGAGCTTGACTGATTTTACAGAAACAGATTGTAACTTAGCATACTTACTTTTACTAGTATCTATTATGTACGCCATAGATATCCTCCTTGAAATTTATCCCTTTAATCCTGTTAATGCAATACCTTGAATAAAATATCTCTGTCCTATAAAGAAGATTACTATTACTGGAGCAAGGACTACCACAGAAGCAGCCATAAGGTAATGCCACTGAGCAGTATACATACTTCTGAAGACTGAAAGGCCTATAGCCAAGGTATACTTGTCTGGGTCACTGAGATATATAATCGGTCCTAAAAGATCGTTCCATACGCCTATGAAGTTGAATATTGCTACTGTAATAATTGCTGGTTTAGATAAGGGTACTACAATACTCCAAAGGACTTTTAAAGGGCTAGCTCCATCCATATATGCAGCTTCGTCTAATTCATATGGAATAGTTAAGAAGAATTGTCTCAATAAAAATATATAAAACATCCCACCGCCAAACCAAGCTGGGACAGTCAAGGGTATAAAGGTATTAAGAGCACCTAACATCTTCCATAGTATGAATGTTGGTATAAGAGTAACCGCATATGGAAGCATTAAGGATGTTAATAGTACTGCAAATATTAAGTCTCGGCCAGGCCATCTTAACCTTGCAAAACTATAGGCGCAGATGATAGATGTCAGGACTACGCCTGATTCATTGAATATTAGGATTTTGAGCGTATTTAAGAAGTATGTTAGAAATGGTGCGGCTGTTAACGCTTCCGGATAGTTCTGCCACCTGAATGGTCTAGGTATCCATTCTGGAGGTAGAATGAAGATCTGTCCTAATTCCATAAATGAGCTTCTAAGGAGCCATATAAATGGTAACATAAATACTATAGAGCCCAGAATTAAAATTATGTACGTTATTGTTTTGCCAATCTTTATTGAAAGAGATTTACTAAGCGCCATTATAATTACCTCCTCCTAGCACTCTCATAATAGACCCAATAAGGAGATGATTTAAAGACTACAAGGGTGAATGAAAGGATTATCAAAAACAATATTATAGCCAAAGCACAGGCGTATCCCATTTGACCGTATCTGAATGCGGAAAGATATATATAATAGACGTAAAACATACTTGCATAGTTTGGTCCACCACTGGTCATTATATAAGCACTAGTGAAGACTTGAAAGCTTCCTATTATTGCCATAACTAGATTAAAAAATATAGTCGGGGTCATCATTGGGATAGTTACATACCTGAATCTATGCCACCAGTTTCCTCCATCTATTTCTACTGCCTCATAAAGTTCTTGTGGAACTCCCTGTAATCCGGCTAGAAATATTACCATCATACCACCCATACCCCATATACTCATAAATATTAAAGATGGAATAACCTGTTTTTCATCGTATATCCAGAGGAGTCTAGGTAGACCAAATCTCTGCAGTATCTGATTTAAAAGTCCAAAGTCAGGATTAAAGAGCCAGATCCAGAGCATAGCACTGGCAATTGCAGGGGTAATAGATGGGAGATAGAATATGGTTCTAAATATTGGTAGTCCCTTTACCTTTTGGTTTAACAGTAAGGCTATTAGAAAGGCAAATATAATCGAGGCTATAACACTTCCTACAGAGTAGTATACAGTGGCATAGATGGATTTCTTAAATATAAAGTCCTCCACAAACATCTTCTTAAAATTTCCAACTCCTATAAGATGAGGTGTAGATACCACATTCCAGTCTGTAAAGCCTAGTACAAAACTTGCTATCATTGGTCCCAATGTCCAGATAAGAAATCCCAGTATAGCAGGAAGGGCTAAAATTATTCCCCACTTAGCTTCGTTACTGTAAAGAGACCTCTTTTTACGCATCGCTTTGTCACCCTTATTTTAAATTAGTAAGAGCCAGGAAATTACTCCTGGCTCTTACTTTTATCTTACTTATCGTATCTTCCAACTAGTAGAGGCTTAATCTTATTGGCTATATTGTCGCAGGCTATCTTAGCAGATACTTTCCCTAGCCACACATTAGTTAATTCTTGATACATAATATCTGATATCTTCCCCCAGTTTCTTAGATAATAGCTTGGAGATCTTCGCCCATACTTTAATAGATAGTCTATAACAGCTGGTTTGTACTCCGATGGATGTACCTCTGGGTCTAGCCACTGAGACATATACTTGGGATTAGTATAATACCACTTTTGTAGCGGCATCCAGAGGCCACCTCTTATAAGAGATATAACCTTTTCACTGTTAGTAGTCCATTTATAGAATTCCCAAGATTCTTTGAGATATTTTTGAGCGGAGGCGGTAAACATAACGTTTGGAGCTCCAAGTTCTAGACAGACGGGTTTTCTCAACTTTGGAAGCGGTGCAACCCCAAGCTTTATTCTTCCTTCTTTTGCCATCTGTCCTAAGTCTAAGAGAGCCCACTGTCCGTCGATGTACATTGCTACTTTTTTGGTCTGTAGTGCTATCCTAAGGGCAGGGAATGCCTGCATCTGAGTAGGTGTAGGGGCTACATGATACTTTAGCATAAGGTCTGCTAATTTTTGTATGGCTTCAACAGAAGCAGGAGTATTGATTAAAGGACGCTTTCCTTCTGGGTCACAGATGTCCCCACCGTTAGACCATATAAATGGAAGTATTGGAGCCCACCAAGTACCAAACGCTACCCCAAAAGTATCTATGTTGCTAGGATCAAATTCGGGGTCTCCTGGATGTCTTCCATTCCTATCTGTAGTTAACTTTATGGCTGTGTCAAGGAATTTTTCCCAAGTCCAAGCTTCTGGATTAGAAGCTGGGTATGGAATTCCTGCCTTGTCAAATATCTCTTTATTATACCAAAGAACCATAACTTCTGCCGCTAGGTTTGTTCCAATGGTCTTTTTCCCTTTATCATACCAGTACCATGTCATAGAGAGACGATTTTCAATCTGTACTGAAGGGTCTTTATCCTGTTTTATCAGGGGAAGTATATCCATTAGTATACCCTTTTCTGCCCATTCTAGCGCGAGTGCTTCTCCTAACTGTGCCACATGAGGAGGCTCACCAGCAGCAACCATAGCATTTATCTTTTCATCATAGTTAGATGGGATATAAATATCCTTTACTTTAATCCCAGGAAAGATGCTTTGATATGCCTTTTCAAAATCTCTACACATCTTTGCCTGTGCGTCTCTCTCTAGCGGGCTACCCCAGTAGGTATAGATTAATTCTACCGCAGCACTAGCACTAGAAACTACTATACCAATTACTAAAATCAGACTTAAAACAACAGTCCAGATAGATCTTCGCATATCTATTCCCTCCTTCTAGAATTTTACAGATAGTTTCTCCCCCCCATTTTTAGGGATATTATTATTCCTTTCTACCTCATCCTTTATCATCTCTATCAGCTTATCTATCACAGAATAAGCCCTTTTAATATCCTCTTCCTTTATGCTCTTAAAGAGTTCTCTATGGAAAGAATAAGTCTTATCGGCAAATGAAGGACAGCTAAATGGGTCTTCCCAATAAAGATGAAACTCCTTAAGGCTATCTAGAATATCAAAAAGAAACTTATTTCTGCTAGCTTTATAGATTATACTGTGAAATGTCCAGTTTTCTTCTCTACTATCATCCCCTCTCCTCAATTTTTCTTCTAAGAGATTTACCCACCTTTCTAGCTCTAATACCTCATCTTCAGTTATATTTTTTATCGCCTCTTCCATTGCATATTTTTCTAAGAGTCTCCTTATCTCTAGGATTTCTAATATCCTGTCTTTTTCTTGGTCTATATGGATGACTATGTAGCTCATTCCGTTTTTTAACGGGGTCCTAATAAATATCCCCTTTCCTGGTAGGACATCTATTAGCTTTAGACTCTCCATCTTTCTTAATGCTTCTCGTAATAAGGGTCGGCTGACTCGTAGTTCACCTGCTAACTCCCTTTCTGATGGGAGCCTATCACCTACTTTTAGGTTGTTAGAAGAGGCATAATCTACAATAGCTTCTATTATGTTCTCAGTTAGCTTTATACGATTAACTGGTCTTACCATCTTACCGAGAAGTATACTATACAATGACTATACTGTCAACAGATTTGCGTGTTAACGTTAAAGTTTTGCGAAACGCTGCCAGGGAAACACGTCCAAAGGCTATTTTATAGGAGACAAAAAAGACCCACCTCTTGTAGAGGTGGGTGGATCACTTTAAGTAAAATAGTCCTATCTTCTACTTTACAATAGACCTTAGGATATTTAATACATCTTCTTTGTTAAGTTTTACAAAGTTACCTATTTCACCCTTTTCAGTACATTTAGTAGCCATCTCTTCTAGTCTATCTTCACCTATATTTGCCTCTTGTAAGGTTGTGGGGAGTCCGATATCTTTGAAAAACCTTCTAAGTCTTTCTATGCCCTCTAATGCAGTCCTCTCTAAAGATTCAAAGCACGGATCAACATTCCATACCTTTACAGCAAATTGGGCAAATCTCTCAATATTGTGTTTATATACATACCTCATCCAGGCGGGAAATACTATGGCTAAACCAGCTCCATGGGGTATATCGTATATACCACTTAATTCATGCTCTATCATATGAGAAGCCCAGTCTCCAATTCTACCTGTACTTAAAAGGTCATTATGAGCAACAGTGCTAGCCCACATTATCTGAGCCCTAGCATCATAGTCAGTTGGATTTTTCAACACTATAAATGTATTTTCTATCACAGATTTTAGTGTTGCCTCGCAAAGCTTATCTGTAAAGTCTACCCCTTTTTCATTAGTAAAATATCTCTCCATAACGTGAGCCATTATATCTGCTACTCCACATGCGGTTTGATACGGAGAAAGTGTAAACGTAACCTCTGGATTCATTATTGCAAACTTAGGTCTTATTATATCTACATTTAGAGACCTTTTATACCATCCGTCTTCATTTGTTATAACTGAACTCTTACTAGCTTCGCTTCCTGCAGCAGGTATAGTTAATACTACCCCTATAGGTAGGGCGATCTTTGGCTCTGCCTTTCCAGTATAGAAGTCCCAGACATCTCCCTCATAGTGAACTCCAACAGCAATAGCCTTTGCTGAATCTATAACACTACCACCGCCTACCGCTAGAATAAAGTCTATATTATTCTTTCTGCATATCTCTATTCCTTCTTTTACTAAACTCAATCTAGGGTTCGGCTGAACTCCACCTAGCTCTATAAATTCTACCCCCGCATCCTTTAGGGATTTTACTATCTTATCGTATAGACCGGTTATAAATATACTTCTCTTGCCATAGTGAAAGAGTATCTTTTTACCGTACTGTTTAACCTCTTCTCCCACCCTTTCTTCTGTTCCTTTACCAAATATTATCTTGGTTGGACTTAGAAACTCAAAGTTTCTCAACTATTATCACCACCTTTCATTTTCATACATCTATTATAACCTTAGCAGTCCAAATCTTTTTGGTATGGTCATACTCCAGTTTGAATTCATAATAGGTTACCGCCTTTACTCCATGTTCAATGGTATGTTTATTATGATCAAATCTCTCCCCATAGATTACCGCCTCTAATAAGGCATCATCTTTTATATCTACCTTGAATCTACTTACAAGTATCCTATTTACCTCCCAAAAATATATCAATTCATTGAGCCAGCAGATGAATAGATTCTCTAAGTCTTCGGCAGTGGTAGAGATGTTAAATTTTTCTATAGGGAATACTTTACTTAAATCAGTAATTATAGAGAATAGCCCTTCTCCAGCATTTTCAAACAGTTCTTCTTTTGATTTACCATAGGCTATTAAGCCTATATCTGCTGTATGCTCTATAAGTTCAAACTTATTCATCTTCGCTTTCTACTAGTGCTACGCTCTGTACTGAGTCTTTCTCTTCTAAAGTCATCAGTCTTATCCCTATACTACTATTTCTACCAACCTGTCTTATATCTTTTACAACCATTCTTATTGTCTTTCCTAATGCCGACATAATGACTATCTCATCATCTTCTCCAACCTTAATAACATCTGCTAATTCATCTCCCTCTCTTAATTTAAGTCCTTTTACCCCCTTTATCCCTCTATTTTTCTTTTGTGGTATATCGTCTAATCTTATCTTTACTCCATACCCCATCTTGGTAATAAATAGGAGTGATTTTTCTGGCTCATATGTCTCTACGTCAATCACTGTATCCCCCTCTTCTAATTTTATCCCTCTTACTCCTTTAGCGGTTCTGCCCATTTCCCTTAGAGAGGCTGTAGAGAATCTTGCTAGATAACCCCTATTACTTACAAGTATTAGGTCTTCGTCTCCCATCAATGCCTTCACACCTACAAGTCTATCCCCTTCTTGCAAAGATATAGCAATTTTACCCTTAGACGGGGGATCTACATATTCTCTAAGATTAGAAAGCTTGACTAGTCCCTTACCTGTTACCATAATTATCTTACCAAAAGTATCTAGGTCTTCAGGGACAGGGAATAGGGCAGTAATTCTTTCTTCTTCTTTTACAGGGAGTAACAGGGATATAGGTGTCCCCTTTGCCTGTCTGCTTGCCGCTGGAATCTGGTACCCTTTAAGCTGATACACTACGCCTCTATCAGAAAAAAGGAGTATCTTATCTAGCTCTTTAGCTACTATGGTTTGAGCCACCCTATCTTCTTTAGTCTCAAGACCAATAATACCCTTTCCCCCTCTACGCTGTTTTCTGTATGTAGCTAATGGTGTTCTCTTTATGTATCCTCTCTCTGTAAGTGTAATAAGTATATCTATATTATGAAGGAGGTCTTCTTCTTTTGCCTCTTCCTTTATGTCCTCAGATATTATAGTTTTTCTTGGCTGGGCAAATTTCTTGGATATAGCTAGTAATTCTTCCTTTATCACATTTAGAAGTATCCTTTCGTCATTCAGTATAGCTTCTAAGGATTTTATTGTCTCTGAGACTTCTCTATACTCCTCTTCTACCTTTTCTCTTTCTAATGCAGTTAGACGTTGGAGTCTTAAGTCTAGTATTGCCTGAGCCTGTTCTTTAGAGAGATTAAAGTTAGCCATAAGTCCATTCCTAGCAGACTCTACATCTCTAGAGTTTCTTATTAGTGTTATTACCTCATCTAAATGGTCAAGTGCTATTAATAATCCTTCGAGAATATGTGCCCTAGCCTTTGCCTTGTTGAGATCGTAGTTTGTTCTCCTTCTTATCACTTCTTTTCTAAATGACAAGAATTCTCTTAGTATTTCGTCTAAGGGCATAATTCTTGGTATACCATTTGATATAACTAACATAATACTCCCATATGTAATTCTTAATGCGGTATGTTTATAAAGCTGATTTATAACTACTTGTGGTATGGCCTCTTTCTTCAGTTCTATTACTACCCTCATCCCCTCTCTGTCTGATTCATCTCTTATATTTTGTACCCCTGTAATCTTGTGGTCTTTTATAAGTCCTGCTATCTTTTCTATGAGTACCGCCTTATTTACCTGATATGGTAGTTCAGTTATTATAATGTTTCTTCTCCCTCTGTGCTCCTCTATTTCCACCCTTCCCTCTAAGACTATATGCCCCCTTCCTGTAGTATATGTATCTATTATTCCCTTTCTACCTCTTATTACTCCACCAGAAGGGAAATCGGGTCCGGGAATAAATCTCATTAAGTCATTTACGGTTGCAGAAGGATTATCTATAAGATAAATGAGCGCATCTATAACCTCTTTGAGATTATGGGGCGGAATATTTGTTGCCATACCTACAGCTATACCAGAACTCCCATTTACTATTACATTTGGAAATCCTGCAGGCAATACTACAGGCTCTTTTAGAGATTCATCAAAGTTTGGCATAAAGTCTACCGTATCTTTATCTATATCTTTTAGAAGCTCTATAGCAATAGGAGCTAGCCTCACTTCTGTATACCTCATAGCTGCAGGTTCATCACCATCTATAGAACCAAAGTTGCCATGTCCATCTACCAATGGGTGTCTCAGTGTAAAATCTTGGACCATTCTGACTAAGGCATCATATACAGGGGCATCTCCGTGGGGATGGTACTTACCTAAGACTTCCCCTACGACTCTAGCTGACTTTTTATATGGTTTATTAGGCTCCATCCCAAGTTCTAACATAGCGTAGAGTATTCTTCTTTGGACAGGTTTTAGTCCATCCCTTATATCAGGGAGAGCCCTACCTATTATTACACTCATTGCATAGTCTAGGTATGAGGCTTGTAATTCTTCTTCTATCCTTACTCCTATGATATTGCCCTTGTCTTCCATAATTCCCTCCAATTATATATCAAGATTCCTGACGTATAGGGCATGCTCTTCGATAAATTTTCTTCTAGGTTCAACCTCTTCTCCCATTAGTAGAGTGAATAATGCCTCTGCCCTTTCCGCATCCTCTAGTGTTACCTTAAGCATAACCCTTGTCTCTGGGTTCATAGTAGTTTGCCAGAGTTGTTCTGGATTCATCTCACCCAGACCCTTGTACCTCTGAACTACAATACCGTCCTCTCCAATTTCTGAGATTATATTTTTTAGTTCCTGCTCATTATACGCATATCTTTCAGTATTTCCTTTTTTGACTAGATATAGAGGAGGTTGGGCTATGTATATATGTCCATTCTCTATTAGAGGTCTCATATATCTATAGAAGAATGTTAGTAACAGAGTTCTTAGATGGGCTCCATCTATATCGGCATCAGTCATAATAATCACATAATGATATCTCAGTTTACTTAGGTCAAAACTATCCCCAATTCCAGTACCTAGAGCAGTTATTATCGCCAAGATTTCTTCGCTAGAAAGACTTCTAGCTAAGGTACTCTTTTCTACATTTAAAATCTTTCCCCTCAGAGGAAGTATCGCCTGAAATCTCCTGTCTCTACCCTGTTTTGCAGAACCTCCAGCAGATGGACCTTCTACTATGTAGATTTCACTTTTACTCGGATCTTTTTCCTGACAGTCGGCAAGTTTTCCAGGGAGAGTAATACTTTCACTAGCTACTTTTCTAACAGCCTCTCTTGCCTTTCTGGCTGCTTCTCTTGCCCTGGCAGCAGTTATTACTTTTTGAAGTATTGTTCTAGCAACATCCTTTTCTCTGGCAAAATATTCAGAAAGTCTTTCACTAATTACTGATTCTACAAAGGCTCTAACTTCAGGATTACCAAGTTTTGTCTTTGTTTGTCCTTCAAATTCAGGATTAGTCAATTTTATGCTTATTATTGCGGTAAGCCCCTCTCTAACATCTTCTCCTTCTAGATTTGCCTCGTTTTCCTTGAGGAGCTTCAATATCCTTGCCTGTTCATTCAAAACTTTAGTAAGACTACTCCTAAATCCTATAAGATGTGTGCCACCTTCTATAGTATTTATATTATTGGCAAAGCTAAGGACATTCTCAGTATACCCCTCATTATATTGAATACATATTTCAAGACTCATCCCTTCATTTTCTTTTGAGATATATATCGGACTGTGAAGAACCTTCTTATTTTTATTTAGATTCTCTACAAATTCTATAATGCCACCTTCAAAAAGGAACTCCTCTTCCTTTTCAGATATCTCATCCTTTAGAGTTATGAGGAGTCCTTTATTGAGATAAGCTAACTCCCTTAACCTCTGAGATACTGTTTCATAGTTCCATTCGATACTATTAAATATTGTTATATCAGGTTTAAACCTTATTTTGGTTCCCGTTTCTGTAGTGGGTTCTCCCCTTTCTAATTCGGTTACCTTTTTACCCCTCTCATACCTCTGTCTCCATACATAGCCGTCCCTCTTTACCTCAACTTCTAGCCATTCTGATAGGGCGCATACTACAGAGATACCAACGCCGTGGAGCCCTCCTGAAACTTTATAGGTACCGCTTTCAAATTTTCCTCCAGCATGTAGTGTAGTCATAACTACTTCTAAAGCTGGTTTTCCCTCTTTAGGATGGATATCGACAGGGATACCTCTCCCATTATCTATTACAGTAACACTTTTATCACTATGAATAATCACATCTATACGTGAACAATACCCTGCTAGGGCTTCATCTATGCTATTATCAACTACCTCATATACTAGATGATGAAGCCCTCTTTCTCCTGTACTACCAATATACATAGCAGGTCTTTTCCTTACCGCTTCAAGACCCTCTAGTACAGTTATAGATTTTGCATTATATGTATTGTTGCTCAAGCTATTCGCCTCCTATTTATAAGTGAAAATGTAATTAGTCCTCCTACTAACAGAGGTAGATAAAAGGTAAAAAATCTTAAAAGGATTATAAACTCGGTTGATCCTGCACCTGAGACCTCTCTTAAGAAATAGTTGTAGCCTAATTCAACTATTCCGCTACCTCCGGGAGTAGGTAGATAGGACTGCGTTATATAGAATGTTATCTGTAATATTATAGCATCTATAGGTTTCACATCGGTTCCTATAAACCTCGATATAAAGATTGGAAGAGAAAACAGTATAGTGCAAGATATCATATAGGTAAAAAGAATAGGCAACCAATTATGAAAGATACTCGTATAATTTCTTTCAGATTGAGAGATTAATGCAGTTCTAAGCTTGCCTATATGCTCGGAGATCTTCTTATATCTTTTTTCTAAGAAATTTAGACCTTTTGTGATATAATCTCTAATCTTTATGGCATATTTATGTTTACTGAAGATAATAAAATATACCATAAAGATACCTATTCCATATGTCAGGAAAATACTATAGAAGATATCTTTAAAAAGAGGACTCTTATAGCCTCGTATTAGAATAGCAACAATTATAGCAATTACCCCTTTGACTATACCATTCATTATGCCTCTTATCGAGACTATCCCAAGCGCATTATCCGCATCTACACCTATCCTTAGAAGTGATAAATATTCTCCGGGGAAAGTTCCTAAAGAAAACACAGTAACACCACCTAGGAAAAAGCCAGTAAAGATAACCTTTAGTGAGTCTAATAGGCTTATATCTACACCGATACTAGAGGATAAAACAGATAATTTTAAAGCTTCACTTAGCCACCAAAGTATAACCGCTATACTTCCAAATATAGCCCACATATAGTTTTTCTGCCCAAGACCTATTTCCCCATCTCGGTAGACAAAATAATAAATAGTTACCCCTCCAATTATTATTGGTAGAAGAATCTGCCAGGATTTTACCCTCATCTTTTATTCTGAGATAGAATTTTATCTAGTCTATCCTTTATTTCTTTTAGAGCCTGATCAACTTCTATCTTCTCTGTAACTATATTTTCTAATTGGGGATTTATTGCCTCGAATGCTATCTGGGTAAATAACGGCTCACTATCTACAGGGACAGCTGTCTCTATATACCTATATAGAAAACTATGATTTTCCTCTTTATATAAGTTTAATCTACTCCAGATATCCCTAGATGCTGGTAGCCCTCCTATATCAAGGACCCAGTCCGAATTCTCTGCCAAGACTTTGGCAAATAGAAGAGTCTTCTGTGCTTTGTTAGGATTATAATTGTCTCTTTGTCTAAAGCAAAAATAACCATAGATATCCCAAAGAGATGAGATCTTATTCCCTCGGTTATTTGGAAAAGGAGAGATTATTGCCTTAACCTTTTTTGCGTTATCAATCATCCTATAATCTAGATAACTTCCTATAAGTATCCCTGCTTTCCCTTCATTGAATATGTCTATATTAGTAGAGATTTTACTACTGAGTAATGTTGGATTAATGATATTACTCTTGACTAACTTATCGAAAAACCTCAAAGTCTCAGCCATTTTTGTTTCGTTCCATAGGAATTTTCCATCTTCTACAGCCTTTCCTACCCCATTATTTACCATAAGCATCCAGAATATATCAAAGAGAGAACCCCCCCTTAGATTTATAATGACAGGATAAGGGGACACTAACTTGAGCTTGTTGGATAAGTCTATAAAGTTATCCCAGTTTATACCTTCCTCTTGAATCCTCTTAGGGTTATACCCTAGCCCTTCTATTAGAGTTTTATTACCTATAAGTATAAACTTAGGGGATATCATAGCTGGATAGCAATAGAAATATTCTCCATCTTTTGTAATCTGAGCTAATATTTTAGGAAAATATTGTAGCTGTATAATCTGGTCTTTTGGTATCTTTAATAGGTAAGGTCCGTTTATGTATATAGGATTTTGGGTTCCGTATATGATATCTGGCGGTTCCCCTGCAGCAAATACTGCCATGATCTTCATTTGTGTTCCCATCTCAGCCATAGGGTCTCCACCACTAGGTAATAGGTCTAACCTTGCCTTATAAGGTCTATACTTTTCATTGAAGCTTTCTATTATCTTATTAATAGTCTCTTCCATATTTTTAGAATAGATACCAGACCAGAGTACCACGTCATACTTGCCACTTATTACCCCTGTACTGCTCTTAGGCTTGAGTCCATAGTAAAGTCCAATTCCGATAGCTAGAACTATTACTATTACTAGAAAAGTTGATGTCCTTTTTGCAAATATCCTATTAAGAAGTAGTTCTAGCTTGCTAGGTTTATACTCTATGGCTTCAGGAGGAACCATATATTTTCTTCTCAAATCATAGAGGTCCATCCTGAAGTCTGCCCTTTTGTCAAGATATATTAATCTACTTATAAGCGCATTATAGATATCTGTAAGATCTCCAAAGGTAACATTACTCCTATCCTTCCCTAATATCTCTAAGGTCTCATTAAGTATCGACTCACCTTTGGAGCCCAAGTATTTATTGCAGATGGGTAATAACTCACCCCAAAACTCTTCTGGGATAAGATCTGTCTCTCTTTTTATCTCCGCCATAGCAAGATTATTATACCACAAAATTGCCAAAAAATAAATATTAATCTTAATTTCTGCCACTTTTACCTATGTAGAATTAGAGAAGGTAGCGATATGTCTGTCCATTAGCTAATTATAAACTCTAATTAAACTTGAACAATTTCTGTCTTGCTGATAAGATATAAGAAAAAGAGAGGGTGGTAATTTATGGAAGTAAAGATTGTAGTTGGTGGGGAGGCAGGTCAGGGTATCCAGACGGTAAGCTCTATCATGTCTAAATTTTTCCTCCGTTCTGGCTATTATGTGTTTGTTGAACATAGTTATCAGTCAAGGATAAGAGGAGGGCATAATTTTACACAGATAAGGGTATCTACAGAGCCTATATATAGTTCAGACGGAGGAATCGATATCTTAGTCGCTTTAAATGAGGAAACCGTTAAGCTCCATGCCGATGAACTCTTAGATAAAGGAATTGTAGTTTATGACAATGAGCTTATAAAAGGCTTAGAGGGAGAAAGATTTTATGGTGTTCCCCTTCAAAGAATAGCTGTAGAAAGAGCTCAGACAAAAGTAGCTATCAATTCTGTAGCTTGCGGGGTATTGGTAGGCTTATTAGAAGGTGAATTCTCTATACTAGAAGAACTTATAAAGGAGCAATTTAAGGACTTAGAAGTGAAAGAGAAGAATGTACAGTCTGCTAAGGCAGGTTATGAGATTGGTAAAAGTAAGAAAGATTTTCAGTTCAAGACACCATTTTTGAGTGATAATAATAAGCTGGTTATGGATGGTGGCTCTGCAGTTGGTTTTGGAGCTATAGTGGCAGGTTGCAGATTTTTATCTGCATATCCAATGACTCCAGGTACTGCGGTTATGAATTATCTAGCCGGACATTCTAAGAAGTATAATATAGTAGTAGAACAGGCAGAAGATGAAATATCCGCTATAAATATGGTCTTAGGGGCATCATTTGCTGGTGTAAGGTCTATGGTTACAACTTCTGGTGGAGGATTTGCCCTTATGGTTGAAGGCTTGAGCCTTGCAGGTATGACAGAGACGCCTTGCGTTATACATATTGGACAGAGACCTGGACCGGCAACAGGGCTTCCAACAAGGACAGAACAGGCGGAACTTTTATTTGTAATAAATGCCGGACATGGAGAATTTCCAAGGTATGTAACCGCTCCAAGGGATGCAAGAGACGCCTTTTACAAGACTATTAAGGCATTTAATCTGGCAGATAAATATCAGATCCCATCTATAATACTTACTGATCAGTTTCTTATAGACTCTGCAGCTACTATTGATGAGCTTGATCTAAGTGCCGTAGAGATACATAGATATATCGATAATAGTCCAGATAAAAATTATAAGAGACATCTGATTACAGAATCAGGTATATCGCCTAGGGCTTTACCTGGCACAGATGGGGTACTTGTTATAACAGATAGTGATGAGCACGATGAAGAAGGACATATAACAGAAGATTTAGGGATAAGAAAAATGATGGTAGAAAAGAGACTTAAAAGGGGGATATTGCTTAAAGAAGAGGTGGAAGAACCTCTGTATGTAGGAGTTTCAGACCCTAGGGTAGTTTTAGTTGGTTGGGGATCTACCTATGGAGCCATAAGAGAATCTGTAGATAGACTTATAGGTGAAGGATACAGAATTGGACTTTTACATTTTTCTGATGTGTATCCTCTTCCTACTAGATGGTTAGGAAGATATGGAGATAAGAGGCTTATAGCGGTAGAGGGAAATGCTACGGGTCAGCTTACCCAACTTATAAGGAGAGAAACTGGGATAGACATAATAGATAAGATCTTAAAGTATAATGGGAGACCTTTTACACCATCTGAGATTACAAGGGAGGTAAAGAAGATATGGTAGATATAGAAACTTATAACAATAATCAAGTTCCCGCTTGGTGTCCTGGCTGTGGTAATTTTTCTATACTTAGATGTATGAAACAGGCTTTGTCTGAATTAAATATTCCACCTGAGCATCTTCTTATGGTCTCTGGTATAGGACAGGCAGCTAAGGCACCGCACTACTTTAGGTGTAATTTATTCAACGGATTACATGGGAGAGATATTCCTGTAGCGGTTGGGGCTAAGATAGCTAATCACGAGCTGATAGTAATAGCAGAGTCTGGTGATGGTAATACCTATGGTGAGGGTGGCAATCACTTTATACATAATATAAGGCGAAATGTAAATATAAAGGTATTTGTACACAACAATCAGATCTACGGTTTAACCAAGGGGCAGGCTTCACCTACCTCTGACCTTGGGATGAAGACTAAGGTGCAAGTTGATGGGGTAATATCGCCCCCGTTTAATCCTATAGCTATAGCAGTAGCCTTAAATGCTAGTTTTGTGGCCAGAAGCTTCTCTGGAGACCTAGAGCACTTAGTTAATATGATGAAATTAGCAATAACTCATAAAGGTTTTGCCCTTCTTGATATATTACAGCCATGTGTCACATTTAATAGAGTAAATACCTTTCAGTGGTATAAGCAGAGAGTCTATAAGCTTGATGATAGCTATGACCCAACCAATAGGATCTTAGCATTTGAGAAGGCTTTAGAGTGGGGGGATAAGATTCCAATAGGTGTCATATATATCAATAATCGACCTACCTATGAGGAACAGCTACCTCAATTGAAAGATGGTCCTCTATATAAGAACCCTATTACAGGGATAGATTATTCTGATATACTTAGAGAGTTTAAATGATTTCGAACATTTGTAGGAAATTATGAGTATTTCTAGGTGTTAAAAAGGAGGTCTTTGTATGGTAAAAAAGAAGTTGTTAACTTTTATACTGGTTGTAGTTATGACTGGTTTTATAACTAGATATGCCTTCTCTCAGAATGGTTTAGAGCTTGGATTTTCCTGGGCTCCATCTGAGAGAAGGTTACTCTTTGATGGTAGAATAGATTATGAAAATATGAAGCTTTATCTAGGAAATCTTCAAGATGAGGGAGACAGACTCATAGTAAAATACGATACTAGGGGTCTTTTATTTTCTATGAATGATGAAAACATGAATTCTTATTCGATTATCCTGGCTTCAACCCAAGATAAGAAAGATATTACCTATTTAGAGGTTAGACTAACCTTAGAAGGTTTTAATGACACTATAGGACTTTATAAGCTAGGAAACTCTTGGGGGCTTGGCTATAAGAGAGAAGGTGTAGAAATGCTTGGCCCAATATTGGGAAGCTATGATTATAGAAATTATCTGACCTTGAATCCTTCTGGTAGTCTTGGTTTTGGTACTTACTCCTCTTTAGGTTTTACTAGTGGAACCCAAGCGTTGAGCTTTGATTTGGGTTACATATATACTACAAGTGATATATTTAACTTCCCCTCTAATTCGCTTCCCTTTGGTGTAGGATACAGGGAGAGATTTGACAATGGAATTACAGTAGGTGGTAAGTTTATACCGTATGTATGCTTCAACGATGGGTCTTGGGGTATAAATCTTGAAGGGAGTTTAAAGTTAAGTAGAGTCTATCTAAATATAGATGTTGATTACTATAAAGATAATCTTATATACCTTGGAAAGGTTTCTTTTGATCTTTCGGATACAAAACAGATAATAGTTAGGATAAACCCTAGTATTGTAGGAATATCTTATGGTGAGTCATTCTAAAAATTAGGAGGGTAAAATGAAAAGAAGATTTTTAACGGTTCTGTTTCTTATCTGTTTTTTAATTATTGAATCAATAGCTTTTGCTATAACACCCAATGAGATTATTGATAAGATAACTGCTAGAACCAAAGAGGTAAAGGATTCTTACATAGACATAAGGATGAGTATGAGTGTCACAGGGATGAGTTCAGGTTCTACTCAAACTACAAAGCTCACCTATAGGTTAAAGATAGAATCGATCACTAATCCTACAGTAGTGAGGATTACCTATTTAGAGCCAGATACATTTAAAGGCACCGTAATGCTTATTGATAGTGAAAAGAAACTTCTCAGTATGTATTCTCCTGTGACTAATCAGGTGGTTCAGAGTAAAATTGAACAGAGACAATCTGCTACTCCGAATTTAGATATAACTAATCCTACATCTATCTTGACAGACCTAGAAAAGATGTACGATTTAGTGGTAGAAGAGAAGAAGTTAGACAAGAAAGATGTCTATGTTTTAACTGCTACCTTAAAACAAAACCAGAAGGGAGACTTTGGTAAAGGCATCTTCTATCTTGATAAGGACTCTCTAAATCCCTTAAAGATAGAGCTATTTGATACTAAAGGACAAAATATCGGAACAATAGACATATTGGATATAAAGTACAATATAGGTCTTAAAGTGGCAAGTTTGAGAAGCTTTCCTAAAGATGCTAAGGTAATAAAGGGTGGCACTATCCAGGGAACTCTTGGATTCCCTTTTGGGTCCCAGTCTGGTAAATAGAGCTACTCAATATATATCATCTTTATAGTCATTCCACCATCTACTGTTAGGTTTGTTCCTGTAATGAAGCCTGCCCTTTGAGATGTCAAAAAGAGGCAGGCGTATGCTATATCTTCAGGGACCCCTACTCTTCCTGCAGGATGCTGTAGGTGATCTATCTCTCTAAGCTGAGGTGTAGTTCTCTTTGCCCTTTTCTTATAGTTAGAAGTCTCTATCCAGCCTGGGCTTATACAATTCACCCTAATTTTATAAGGTGAGAGTGATATAGCCAATGAATGAGTTAATGCTACTAGCCCTCCTTTTGATGCAGAGTAAGGTTCGGTATTGGGTTCAGACATAAATGCTCTAGTTGATGCTATGTTTATAATACAACCACCTTCATTTATATTTCGGGCTAAATATTTAGTCATAAGATAAGGGGCTCGAAGGTTTACATTTATTACTTTATCCCATTCAGAAGTCTTTCTCTCAAAGATACTCTTTGTTGAACCGATTCCTGCATTATTGATGAGTATATCAATTCTTTTAAATCTTTCAATTATCATATTACAGGCTCTTATTATTTCATCTTCTTCTGCTAAGTCACACTTTATATACATAGTCTTATCGGTGTAATCTTTAAAGTCTATCTCTTTAACTTCACTGAGGGCTTCTTCATCTATATCTAATATACAGACATGTGCTTCCTCTTCTAGATATGCCTTAGAGATGGCATATCCTATTCCTTGCGCTCCACCAGTTACAACTACTATTTTATCTTTATACTCGTTAGGCATTAGTTTACACCTCCAGTTAACAATGTTAATTTCTTATCATCTTCCCTCTACTTAGCGAAGTAAAGATGGTAAGTATCAGTCTGATGCTATTTACTAACATAAGGCGATCCTCAGATTGTATTTGAGATCTTCCAATAACTGAGGTAAATACTATAGTGGATATTCCCATACTAAACGTCTGTCCTAACATTCTCATTGTACTAACTATAGAAGATGCTGTCCCATATAACTTTTTATTAACGGAGCTTATAATGGCATTAGTATTTGGAGAAGAGAACAGAGCAAAGCCAAATCCTAAAATTATAAAGCAGATGTCTATATATCTCAGTAAGAATAGTCCAACTGTTGTTATAAACATCCCAATAGAAGCAATAACACCTGGTTGAAACCTATCTGAGAGTCTTCCAAGTGGAACGAGGAATATAGTGGTAGAGAGTAGATATGATGTGTTTATCCAAATAAGTAAGACTGTATCTATAGATAGCTCATTGCCAATTTGAGGCAAGGTGATGTTTATAGCTGAGCCTAAAAGTGCCGTAAGAAAAGAACTCACTATAGAGATAAATAAAACAATATGTTGGATCTCTTTATATGCCATCATCTTAATCCCCTTGATTTTTTCTAGATTAAGTAGATAATAACAGTATAGTAGAGATCTAGTCAAGAAGGAGGTATAGGATGAAGAAGGGTTTTACCGCTAGAGATATAACGTATGCCTCATTTTTTACTGCACTAGCTGTAGTTTCTGCGATTATTGTTAGGCTAGGAACAGGAACTATGCTTGTTCCCTTTAGTCTTTTACCAATGGTTACATTACTTTCAGGTATGATATTAGGCTCTAAATTAGGAGCTATGAGTATGCTAGTCTATGTGATTTTAGGGCTTATAGGTGTCCCTGTTTTTGCCTCCCCCCCTTATGGTGGATTTACTTATATCTTGAAACCTACATTTGGCTTTCTCTTGGGGTTTATCGCTTCTAGCTGGACAACGGGTAAAATCGTAGAGAGGAATAAGCCTCTATTAAGATATTATTTCTTGGCATCTTTTTTGGGTTTGGGAATGATATATCTAGTTGGTCTACCATATCTATATATAGTACTTTATTTCTATATGGGCAAACCTACAGGAATATTAGATGTATTAAATTTGGGTTTCTTTCCTTTTATTGTGCTAGATATTATTAAGTCATTTATTTCTTCTATCTTTGCTAAAGCCATTATCTCTAGACTAGTTTATATAAGAAGACCTCAATCTTTATCTTAGAGTAAAGTTAAGGTTTTCTTTTCTATACTGGTACATTATTGGGTAAAATTCTTGACTTTTTCCAAAAAGCTGATAGTCTTTTATACTAATTAACCAAATTCTTAGATAAGGAGGTTGTACTACTATGTCAACTCCTCTAGAGAGATGGGTAGAAGAATGCGCCAGACTAGCTAAACCAGATGAGATTTACTGGTGTGATGGGACAGAGGAAGAAGCCCATAAGCTTATAGAGATAGGAATGTATAAAGAGAAGATTAACGATAATCCAGTATTTTCTGAACTAAACCATAAGAGTTGGCCTAATGCCTATCTACACAGAAGTCATCCCACTGATGTAGCTAGGACTGAACATCTTACCTTTGTTTGTCATCCTAACAGAGAGGATGCAGGACCAAACAATAATTGGATGGAACCTAAAGAGGCAAAGGAGTTATTAATGAAATTAACTGACGGATGTATGAGGGGTAGAACTATGTATGTTCTGCCTTACATAATGGGACATCCTGATTCTCCATACTCCAAAGTATGTGTTCAGGTTACGGATAATTCATATGTTGCTGTTAGTATGAGGATAATGACTAGGATGGGGAAAGTAGCTTTAGAGAGACTTGGGAATAGCGATAACTTTGTAAAAGGTATACACTCAGTGGGCGATTTTGATCCTAATAAGAGATTTATTATGCATTTCCCGGATGAAAATCTGGTGTGGAGTATAGGTTCTGGTTATGGTGGTAATGCCCTCCTTGGTAAGAAGTGTTTCTCATTGAGAATAGCCTCGTGGCTTGGTTTAAAAGAAGGATGGCTAGCAGAACATATGATTATCATAGGGGTAGAGGACCCAGATGGTAATATAACATATATAGCAGCTGCGTTTCCTTCTGCTTGTGGAAAGACTAATCTTGCAATGCTTGAATCTAAATTACCTGGTTATAAGATTTGGACACTAGGAGACGACATAGCATGGTTAAATATTGGACCTGACGGTAGATTATATGCTATAAACCCTGAAACAGGATTCTTTGGTGTTGCTCCTGGGACTTCTATGAAAACTAACCCCAATATGATGAGGACATTGAAGGCTGGAACATTTTACCCAACTTTATTTACAAACACTGCGCTTAATGCGGATACTAATGAGCCTTGGTGGGAAGGTATGGATGGCCCAATTCCAGAGAATATATTAGACTGGCAGGGCAGAAAGTGGAATAGTAGTAGTGGAAGTACCGCGGCTCATCCAAATTCTAGGTTTACTGTATCTATAAGTCAATGTCCTACACTTTCTCCAGAATTTGAAAATCCAAAAGGAGTCCCTATCTCAGCCATAATATTTGGAAGTAGAAGGAGTAGACTTTTACCCCTTGTTTATGAGAGTTTCGATTGGAAGCATGGAGTATTTTGTGGAGCTAGAATGGGTTCAGAGACAACCGCTGCTGCTATTCATCAGGTAGGTAAACTCCGTAGAGATCCTATGGCTATGATTCCCTTCTGCGGATACAATATGGGGGATTACTTTAGACATTGGCTTAATATGGGGGAAAGAATAGCTCAGCCACCCAAGGTCTTTGTGGTAAATTGGTTTAGATTAGATGAGAATGGTAAATTCCTGTGGCCTGGCTTTGGGGAGAATATAAGGGTGCTAAAGTGGATAATAGATAGGATAAATAATAGGGTCCAAGCTAAAGAAACCCCTATCGGATTAATTCCATATATAGAAGATTTAGAATTACAGGGTTTAGATATTACTAAGGAAAGTGTGGAAAAGTTGTTAGAGATTAGCCCTGAAGAATGGAAACAGGAACTTGAAGAAATAAGAGAATTCTTTAGTCAATTTGGAGAAAGACTCCCAAAAGAATTGTGGGAGGAATTTAAGAAGTTAGAAAAGGATTTAGAATAAAGGGGAAATATTTCCTCTTTATTCTATTTTATCTTGTCCATCTTGTCTTAAGAAGTCTTCTACGCCTTTTATAAGCTCTTCTATTTCACTTTTATCGGAATTGTCTGTTTTTTTACTCTCATCGTAGGCTTCTTCGAGTTTCTTTAAAAATTCCTGCGCTTCAGGTTTCTGTGCTATGGCTTTAGAAATTTGCTGTTCGAAATTTTCTCCCTCTTTCTTCATATCATCAAGTGAGACCTCTATCCCCAGTAATCTTGTCAAGGTTTTTAACATAAAATAGGAAACTTTTGGGTTAGACATTTGTATATAATTTGGGGCATCTCCCCAAAGACTTATACAATCTATCCCCCTAACTTTACACGCAAGTAATATATATGTATGAATACATGTAGGACCAGTATAATCTGCAAAGTCTATATCTAGATCTTTGAGTTCCTCTTTTATCTTTTCATTATTTACTACCACTGAGATCCTTGGATTTCTAGTATGTGGAACTAACGCATATTCTCCACCTATAGTAAATACCTTCTTTAACCCAAATTTGGATAAATAATCGAGTATAGTATCTGTATATCTTTTCCATCTTATATCAGGTTCTCTTCCTAAAAGGAATAGTATGTCGTTCCCTGCGTTATTTTTCCAATAGTAAATAACCGTTTTAGGGGGATCAAAGGCCACTAACATACCCCTTTCTATAGCTCCCTGTGGTCTTGCATACTCTGATGCTGTTAATACGTAAAAGTCCTCGGGATTAACTTCTGCATATATCTTGGCGGAAAGATTTTTTATAAGATAAAGTAAAGTATTAGTTGCAACTTCTCCAGCATTGGGCCAGCCATAGAATCCCGTAACTAAATATGGTTTATGCAACTCTATCTTCTCATACACTATTAAATCTTCCATATCTATCCCTCCTATTAAATTGTATAAAATTGCAGGTTTTAAATCAAGGAGATGTCAACTGGTAACTGCTCTGAATCTGATTGATAAAATTTTAAAGGCCTCCCCTTGTGCTAAAATATTACCCAAAAATAAACTAGGAAGATCGTATATCTATTTGTCCTCATTGAGATTAACAGTTAATTGACTAGGTATAGATCACTATGATAGAATATCTTTCTAAATGGAGGCGATATTTATGAAGCCAGAAGAAATACTTATTCAAGTTCAGAATTTAGAGAATGAGAGAGAAAGGATAATCTCAGAGGCTAAAATTAAGGCGCAGGAGATAATAGAAACTGCGAAAAGAGAGGCTTTGGAGATAGTTAATAAAGTTAAATTGAGCATGGAAGAAGAGAGAAAGCTAGCACTTGAAAGGACTAAACAAGAGATAGAGAAGATGAAGGAGGAACTGTTAAAAAAGAATAGTTTAGTGATAGAAAGGTTTAATATCTTACTAAAAGAGAGGCAGCAGGATATAATAAATCGAGTAAAAGAGAAGGTGATTGGATAGATGGCTATCCTCCCAATGCTTAGGCTCTCTTTGGTTGGGCATAAAGATGAGGAAGAAGATGTTTTAATGTTATTACAAGATCTGGGAGTTTTGGAGATAGAAAGAGTCAATGTAGATAATGATTCTCCTCTAGAGTGGTTACCATCTAAGATCTCAGAGATTACCAAGGAACTTACTCGGATAAAGTCAAGCATATCTTTTTTAAAAGATTTTATAAAGGCTAATAGCAGTATAGTAGATCTTTTTGTTCCTCAAAAACTTCCTTTTTCTCAAGAAGAAATGGAGAGGTCCATCAAGGAATTTGATAATGAGGGTGGATATGAAACAGTTGAATCCTGGCAGAGTCTCTTGGAAGAGATTAAGAATTCTATAAGTAACCTATTACAGGATAAAGAACTCCTAGTACCATTTGAAACTTTGAATTTCCCTATAAGGAACATAAGAGGATTCAGACAAATCGATGTGTTCTTTGGTGAGATAAGAAGGGGAGACCTAGAAAGATTTGTTGAAGAAGTAAAGGCTTGTCTTGCCGATGTATCTATTACAAAAGAGACGCCTCAGTATGTGTTTTTTATTGTAGTGGCTCATAAAGATGTCTCCGGTGAGATAAGAGGAATATTCTCGAAGTATAATGTAATCATATTTAATCTAGAGAAATTCTCAGGAACACCTAAAGAAGAGTTAAGAAGTATTGAGAACAGGTTAGATAATCTTTTAAAGAGAAAAGAATCAATACTTGAAAAGATAAGACAAAAAGGGGAGGAGTTCCTTAATGCCTTATTTATTCTATATGATAAATACCAAAATGAGCTTATTAGATATGAGTATCTTAGTAGAGTTATACATACTCCAAATATGTTCTTTATAACTGGTTGGATTAAGGAAAAAGACAGTCAAAAGATAAAGGATAGATTAGAGAAGAGATTTAAGGACCTCTACATGGTAATATCTCCTCCAGGGCCTGATGATGATCCTCCTATAGCTTTAGAGAATAACTCCTTTGTTAGTCCATTTGAGGTTGTAACAGGTATATATGGATATCCAAATAGTAAAGAGTTTGACCCTACTCCATTTTTGGCTCCGTTCTTTGCTATATTTTTTGCCTTATGCCTTACAGATGCTATGTATGGGATTATCCTATCAATTCTCTCTCTGTATCTCTATAAGAATCTACTCATTGAAAAACATAGAAAGAGATTATTAAAGCTTCTCTTTATATGTGGGCTTTTTACTGTTGGAGCTGGTATAATTACAGGTGGATGGTTTGGTAATGTTTCAGAAGCGTTTAGTTTCTTATCTTTTTTTGAACCCATAAGAAAGAGATTAATCCTTTTTGACCCATTGAAAGATCCTATTGTCTTCCTTGGTGTCTCTCTAACACTAGGTTTTATACAGATAATCTTTGGGCTATTTATAAAGATGATGCTAAATTTTAAGAGAAGGTTATATAAAGAGGCTATCTTTGACCAGCTCTTTTGGATTTTATTCTTACTATCAATAGTAGCTACTGCTGGAACACTTACAGTGGGAAGTTTAAGATTTCTAAATAAACCTTTTACATACTTTACTCTGATTATGGCTGTAGCACTTGTTGCTACTCAGGGTAGACATCAGAAGTCTATGCCCCTCAAGATTACTAGTGGATTAGGTAGTCTTTATTCAGTAATAAGTTATCTTAGTGATGTCTTATCTTATTCGAGATTGTTGGCTTTAGGATTGGCTACAGGGGTTATTGCTACTGTAGTAAATGAATTGGTGAAAACATTTAGCGGTATACCTATACTTGGTGTTATAATTGGTATAGTAGTTTTTATTGGAGGACATCTCTTTAATATGATAATAAATGCCTTTGGCGCCTTTGTACATTCAAGTAGGCTGCAATTTGTAGAGTTTTTTGGCAAGTTCTTTGAGGGTGGAGGAAGAGAATTTAATCCCTTGAGAAAGATAAGAACATACACAATAGAAAAGGAGGTAATCGAATAGATGTTAGGAACTGCTTTAGCAATACTTGGATCAGCATTAGCGGTATTTGGTGGAGGTATAGGGTCTAGTATTGGTGTTGGAATAGCTGGTCAGGCTTGTGCAGGGTTATTAAGTGAACAGCCAGAAAAATTTGGTAATTTGCTTTTATTGGCAGCTATTCCTGGTACACAGGGTATATATGGTTTCTTGGCAGGATTCTTAGTTATCTCTAAGTTGGGTCTATTGGGGGGAAGTCCTGCTACGCCGGAGATTTTTCAGGGACTTCAGATTCTATTTGCCTGCCTTCCGGTAGCTATAAGTGGTCTTATTTCTGGAATTCATCAGGGAAAGGTCTCGGCTGCTGGTGTAGGTATGGTGGCTAAGAGGGCAGAAGAGGCTGGAAGGGCTTTAATTCTTGCTGTCTTAGTTGAGACTTATGCTATCTTGGGCCTCTTAGCAACTATTCTTCTCCTTAATGGCATAAAGATATAAGGGATGAGAAAGAGATGGGTTTCCCTGAGCTTAAAGATCGTATAATATCTGAGGCCAAAAAGGATGCAGAAGAGATCATAAAAGACGCTAATAGAAAGGCAGAGAGCATATTAGAAGAGGCAAATATAGAGGCAGAAAACATAAAATCGTTAGGACTGAGAAATATAGAAAGAGATATGTCTATGTTAAAACGCCAGAGGCTTGCAAATATCAAGTTAGAGATGCAAAAAGGTATCCTTACTGAGGTTCAGAATGCTATAGAAGATATCATTAATGGGGCTATAAAAGAGATTTTAGATAGCCCGGAATATTTTGACTATCTTCTAAAAAGTATATCTCATATAGAACTTAGAGGTAATGAGGAGATTGTACTTTCTAGATACGATGCAGAGAGGTTTGGTGACCGCTTGTTAGAAGAGTTAAAAAGGATCAGAAAAGATATAACTTTAAAGATTTCTACTGGTAACATAGTAGGTGGATTTATATTTAGAGGAGTAGATTTTGATATAAATAGCACACTGGAACTTATTCTTCAGAATATAAGGCTGGAGGTAGAACAAGAGATAAGGAAAATACTTAAAGAGGCTGAGGCAAATGTCGGTAGCGTTTAAGGAAAATCTGAATTTTGCTACTGCAGTAGGTAAGATAAGGGCTCTTTCTGCTAGGCTATTTACTGCTAGTGATTGGGAAAGACTTTTGACTGCAAAGACTACTAGAGACTTGTCAAGACTTCTTGTAGAGACTCAGTATGGAAGGATTATAGGCGATACTGATAGTTTTGATGATATACAACGCAAGCTGGTATCTTATCTTCTTTTGGAGATGGATGAGATAGAAAAGATTGTGCCTGAAAGAGAATTCCTTTACTATTTTAGATATAAAGTCGATCTTGGAAACATTAAAAGGGTCCTTTACGGTATATTGAGCAAGAAAGATGTTAGTTTGTATAAAGGGGGATTAATTCCTCTAGAGATATTAGAAAGTATAAAGAACAGTGGAGATATAGAGTTATTAAAGGGTTTACCTTATCCTTGGGATATATTAAGAGAAATTGACGAAGAACCTATTCTTTGGACTTACTATTTAGAACAGGCTTACTTTAGAGGACTTATTGAGTTAAGCAGAGAAAATAGATATAGTTTGTTAGAGTCTCTTTTAATTACACAGATAGACTTGGAGAATCTTAAAATAGCTCTAAGAATAAAGACGGTGCGCTATCCAGAGAAATACACTTCTTTCTTCTATAGAGGTGGGTCTATAGAGATAAAGGAATATATAAGGCTATTAGATACACCTATAGAAAGTTGGAAAGATAATGAAATGGTAGAAAGTTTAAGGATGTCAAATTACTTAGATGAACCTATAGTACTAGAAAAAAAGATAGATGAGCGCCTTATAGAACTTTTAGACGTGAGCAAATATACCGCATTTGGTTACGAACCTATCTTAGCCTATTTCTTTAGGAAAGAGGTAGAACATAAAAATATCTTATTTATCTTTTCTGGGATAGATTATAAGCTTCCTATTCAAACCTTAAGGAGTGGTATTCGTGGGTTATAAAGTTGCAGTAGTTGGTAGAAAAGAACTACTCTCTATATACGAGGTCTTAGGGATAGACATATTTGACGCTAGGACTAAAGAAGAGGTGTTGGAGACGATAAAAAATTTGAAGGATTATGGTTTAGTCTTGGTAGATGAAGAATTTTCAAGTATATTAGAGGTAGAAAGAGAAGAGAAATTGCCAGTCCTTGGTATAGTCCCTACTCAGGGGGGAACTGAGATGAAGAGTTTTTTCTCTAATTTCGTTATAAGAGCGGTAGGTACTAAGATCTTCTCGGAGGGAAATAGCAATGGGAGATAATAAAGGATACATTGTTAGGGTTTCAGGTCCTCTGGTAATAGCTAGAGGCTTACCTGGAGCTAGAATGTTTGATGTAGTGAGAGTTGGAGAGTTAGGATTAATTGGTGAGATTATAGAGTTAAGGAGAGAGAATGTCTACATACAGGTCTATGAGAATACTTCTGGTCTAGGACCAGGAGAGCCGGTAGAGACAGCGGGTTCTCCCCTTAGTGTAGAGTTAGGCCCTGGACTTATAGGAACTATATTTGATGGGATACAAAGACCTCTAAAGGCTATTTCAGAAAGGGTAGGAGATTATATCACAAGAGGTATAAATGTCCCGGCTTTAGATAGAAATATTCGTTGGCACTTTAAGCCTCTAGTCAAAAAGGGAGATAAAGTAGAGGGAGGGGACATTATAGGAGAGGTAAAGGAGACTGAGACTATAACTCATAGAATTATGATTCCTCCAGGAATTAAAGGAATTTTAGAGGAGATAAAGGAGGGAGATTTTACAGTAGAAGAAGTAGTAGCTAAGGTAAAAGATGGGGACAAGATACATGATATTACTATGTTACAGAGATGGCCTGTTCGACAGCCAAGACCTGTAAAAGAGAAACTTCCACCTAAAGAGATTCTAATAACAGGACAGAGGGTTATAGATACCTTCTTCCCGGTAGCAAAAGGGGGAACTGCTTGTATCCCTGGACCGTTTGGAAGTGGTAAGACGGTAGTTCAACACCAATTGGCAAAGTGGGCAGATGCAGATATAGTAGTATACGTAGGATGTGGGGAAAGAGGAAACGAGATGACTGATGTCCTCTTAGAATTTCCTCATCTTACTGATCCTAGGACTGGACGGCCATTAATGGAAAGAACAATCCTTATAGCTAATACCTCTAATATGCCGGTTTCTGCTAGAGAAGCCTCTATATATACAGGTGTCACTATAGCTGAATACTTCAGGGATATGGGGTATAGTGTAGCACTTATGGCGGATTCCACCTCTAGGTGGGCAGAAGCCCTAAGGGAGATGTCTGCTAGATTGGAAGAAATGCCCGGAGAAGAAGGGTATCCTGCATATCTTGGTACTAGATTGGCAGAGTTCTATGAAAGGTCGGGCAAAGTAAAGACATTAGGAAGTGATGATAGGGAGAGTTCTTTGACTATTGTAGGTGCGGTATCTCCTCCCGGAGGAGACCTCTCTGAACCAGTAGTGCAGAATACATTGAGGGTGGTAAGGTGTTTCTGGGGGTTAGACGCCTCTCTAGCTTATGAGAGACATTTTCCAGCTATAAACTGGTTGACTAGTTATTCTCTCTATGTAGAGTCCGTTGGAGAGTATATAAGGACGGTAACAGGTAGAGATTATATATCACTAAGGAATGAGGCATTAAGTATATTAAGTAGAGAGGCAGAACTTAGAGAGATCACAAGATTAGTTGGTATAGAGGCAATTTCGATAAAGGAGAGATTCCTTCTGGAAATTGCAAGGTCTATAAGAGAAGACTTTCTACTTCAGAATGCATTTAATGAATTGGATACCTACACTTCTCTGGAGAAACAACTACATATGTTAGGTATAATCTTAGAATTCTATCATTTAGGTCTAACAGCCCTAGATAATGGTGTATCCTTAGAAGATATACTTGGTCTACCAGTAAGAGAAGATATCTCCCGTATGAAATATATACCAGAGCAAGAGAAAATGAAGTTCTTTGCACTTGAAGATAGAATGAAGGAAGAATTTTCTAGACTTATGGGGGTAAAGGTGTAGATGATAAAAGAATATCTTACTATTAGAGAAATAGCTGGACCTCTTATGCTAGTTGAAGGGGTAGAGGGAGCAAAGTATGATGAAATGGTTGAGGTAGAACTCCCTAGTGGAAGTATAAGAAGGGGTAGAGTGTTAGAGGTAAATGAAGATAAGGCACTAGTTCAGCTCTTCGAGGGAGCTACAGGGTTAGAGCTAGCGAGAAGTAAGGTTAGGTTTACAGGTAGAGGAATAGAACTTGGTGTTTCTCTAGATATGCTTGGCAGAGTAATGAGTGGTTTTGGTAGACCTATAGATGGAAGCCCTCCGTATATACCAGAGGCAAGATTGGATATAAATGGAAATCCCATAAACCCATATAATAGAGATTACCCTTCTGAGTTTATCCAAACAGGTATATCCTCTATAGACCTTATGAACCCCCTAGTAAGAGGGCAGAAACTCCCTATCTTTTCTGCCTCCGGACTTCCACATAACAGAGTGGCTGCTCAGATAGCTAGACAGGCTAGGATACTAACTGCAGAAGAGAGTTTCGCTATAGTCTTTGCCGCTATGGGTATAACATTTGAAGAGGCAGAGTTCTTTATAGATGATTTCAGACGTACCGGAGCCCTTGAAAGAGCTATCCTTTTTATAAACCTGGCAAATGACCCAGCTATCGAACGTATAGCTACCCCAAGACTGGCTCTTACTGCAGCTGAATATCTGGCATTTGAAAAGGATATGCATGTCTTAGTCATTCTTACCGATATGACCAACTATTGTGAAGCATTAAGAGAAATCTCTGCAGCTAGAAAAGAGGTACCTGGAAGAAGAGGATATCCTGGTTATCTATATACAGACCTTGCAAGCATATATGAAAGGGCAGGGAGGATAAGAGGAAAGAAGGGGTCTATAACGCAGATGCCAATACTTACAATGCCTGAGGATGATATTACTCATCCGATCCCTGATCTGACTGGATACATAACAGAAGGGCAGATTATTCTAGATAGGAGCTTGCATAGAAGAGGTATATATCCCCCTGTAAATGTCCTACCTTCTCTTTCTAGATTAAAAGATAAAGGGATAGGGGCTGGTAAGACTAGAGAAGACCATGCGGATGTGTCAAATCAGCTTTTTGCTGCATATGCTAGGGGACAAGAATTAAAGGAATTAGCAGTAATACTTGGTGAAGGGGCCCTTACAGACGTGGATAGAAAATATATAGAGTTTGCCAATCAATTTGAGGATAAGCTAGTTAGACAGGGAGAGTATGAGGATAGGTCTATAGAAGACTCATTGAATATTGCTTGGGACTTATTAAGAATTCTTCCTAGAGAAGAGCTGAAACGTATAAGAGATAGATTCTTAGAGGTGTATCTCAATGCCAGAGATTAAAGTCCGTCCAAACAGGATGGAACTTCTAAAGCTGACTAGGCGTCTAAATGTCGCTAGGAGAGGACATAAGCTATTAAAAGATAAACAGGAAGAATTGATGAGGCAATTTTTGGCTCATTTAAATGAGCTAGAGAGAGTTCTTCTTGAGCTTATAGAGTCTTTGGAGGATGTAAATAGGGCATTTCAGCTAGCTAGTGCTTTGGGAGATTCGTTTTTATTTGATAGGACATTAGTCGAACCTTTGAGTAAGATAGAGGTTAATATTAAGTGGAGATCTGTAGTTAATGTCCCTCTACCTATTATAGAGATAACATACCCTGGGCCATTACTCTATGGTTTTTTAGGGGTATCTGTTGAGTTGGATTCTGCTTATAGAAAGCTTCTTGACTCTCTAGATAAACTTATGAGACTTATGGAATTGGAGGCTTCAGTTATAAATCTAGGTATAGCCTTAGAAAGTACAAGAAGAAGAGTTAATGCCTTGGAATATGAGCTTATCCCTCAGATAGAATCAGCTATAAGATTTATCTCAATGAAATTAGAGGAACTACAGCTAGAAACTATTACTAGGCTTATGAGGATAAAGGATATTATTAGAGGAAGATAGACCTATTGAAAATTTTGCATAAGGAGTTTATAATTCAATTGTTAAAATATTAAAAATAAAATTTGAAAGGAGGGGCAAATGTAATGCCTGAAGTTCAGGTTCAAGAAAACGAGTCTATAGAGAGTGCCCTAAAGAGGTTTAGAAGAGAAATTCAAAAGTCCGGAATACTTTCAGAAATCCGTAGACATGAGCACTACGAAAAGCCAAGCGAAAAGAGGAAGAGAGAGGCTTCCAGGAAGAAAAAGAGGTAAGAGTTTGCAAAGATTATCAGTCTTAATATTATTATTTCTCTTATTACCTAATTGGGTAATAGCTAGCTCTTTTTCTCTTGTTTCAGTCCCTTATCATACTATAGAAGGATACCCACTTACTAGTTGTATCTCTATGGTCTTGGAGTATCTAGGAGCTAAGTTTGATATGGAAGATCTAAAGTCAAAGATATCCTCCTTAGGATGGGAAGATCTATTTTCTGCAGCGACTTACCTAGAAAGTAAGGGTTATAAAGTATACATAACACAACTTCAGATAAAAGAGATTAAAAATCTTATAAACTATTCAGAGGTACCAGTTATAGTTGGACAGTCATTTAGGAAACCATACGATTATCTATACTGGAGATTGGTTATAGGGTTTGATGATCAGAAGGGATTGATAACTAACGATCCTATTATAAGAAACAATTATATCTTAGATGAAGATAAATTTAAATCGTTATGGGTAAGAGAAGCTCCAAATATTACGGTTGTAATTGTTCCTAAAGATAAAAGACTAAGTATATCTGAGAATGGTACAGTTAAGAATGCATTACTTTTTTACTCTAATACTAGAAGATTTGTTTCTAGTTCAGACTGGAAGTCAGCAAAGAATGAGATAGAGAAATATTTGAAGATATATCCCGATAATCCTATGGGTCTAAATGCATATGCATATATCCTGTTACAGCTTGGAGATATAGAAAATGCTAAGAAGACTATAGATAGAGTCCTGCTGCAGTATCCATTACCCTATATTTATAACACTGCAGGACTTATATATTGGAAATTAAATGATGTAAAAACGGCAGACCAGTATTTTTCTAGAGCATACACCCTAAGTCCTAGTAATAGGGATATAGTGAAAGACTATGTTAACTTCTATGTGTCTCAGGGAAAGTTAGAAGATGCAAAAGATATCCTGAATAGTTATCTGGTTTTGGAACCAGAGGATAAAGAGATAAAATCTATATTAGACAAGTTAAATTCTAGATAGAAAGGAGTTACGAAGTTGTTAGTTACTGCAGATATACTCTTAAAGGAAGCTGTTAATAGTGACTATGCTATTGGAGCATTTAATATCTCCAATAGGGAGTTTCTAGTAGCAATTATTCTTGCCGCTAAAGAGGCTAACTCCCCTCTAATTATCCAGGCTAGTGAGAGTACAGTAAATTTCTTAGGCTTTGATTATTTGAGCTATTTGATTAGGTTCGCTGATAAATTCTCAGAAAATATCCCTGTAGTGTTTCACTTAGACCATTCAAGGAAGTTAGAGTTTGTAGTAGGAGCTATAAGAGCTGGCTTTACATCTATAATGTATGATGGTTCACACTTACCCTTTGATGAGAATGTGGCTACCACAAAAGAGGTGGTTAAGATAGCTAAGGCGGTAGGAATACCTGTAGAAGGTGAGATAGGTAGGATCGGAGGGGTTGAAGAGTATATAAAGGTAAAGGAAGATGAAGTTATATATACAGAGGTTGAAGATGCGGTAAGGTTCTATGAACTTACTGGTGTTACTTCTCTGGCTATAGCTATAGGGACTGCTCATGGTATGCAGAAGAAGAATGCTAAGATAAACTTCCAGAGATTAGAGGAGATACATTCTAGACTTCCTGGTGTTCCACTAGTCCTACACGGCTCATCGGGGGTTCCTAAAGAAGACATACGAAGGGCTATTAAGCTCGGTATAAAGAAGGTTAATATAGCTACCGAATTAAAGATGGCTATGGCAAGTGGAATAAAGAAGGTATTAGACAATGGTACTATAGAACCAAGAGACTATTTAACAGAAGGGATGGAGAATGTAAAGAGGGAAGTTCTAAATAATATCGATATTCTAGGTAGTGCAGGAAGGGTGTAGATATGAATATCGATAGGACAAAAAAGATTGTTGGAGTAGATTTAGGCGGAACTACATTTACAGTTGGAGTTATGGACTTTGATGGAAATGTCCTTTCTAGGCTAGATACAGACACCCCTGTAGAAGATGGGCCAGATGCTGTGATGGGAAAGATAGTTGATTATATAGGAATGGCTATAGAAAAAGCTGGACTTACTGGAAAGGATGTTTTAGGGGTAGGATTAGGCGCTCCTGGTATCTTAGATGTTGAAAAGGGAATAAATATATTCTCTCCAAACCTAAAGTGGCATAATGTCGATATGGTTAGTCCTATAAAAAACCGTTTCAATCTTCCTGTGTTTATAGAGAATGATGTCCGAGTTGCTGCGTTAGGGGAGAGAAGATTTGGAGCAGGAAAGGGTAAGAAGTATATGATTTTTATCGCCCTTGGAACAGGGATAGGCTCGGGAATTATCATTAATGGAGAGCTATTCCGTGGAAGTATTGGTGGTGGTGGAGAAATAGGCCATATGGTAATAGATAGTAATGGTCCAAAGTGCAACTGTGGTAATTATGGCTGTTTTGAAGCTCTTGCCGCTGGACCTTCAATGATTTCTAGGGCTGAGAAGGCTATCAAGAGCGGGTTAGAGACGAAGATATTTGAGTTAGCAGAAAGAGATATAACCAAGATAACTCCTGCCCTTATATACAAGGCGGCAAAGATGGGAGATAAAGTGGCTCTAGATGTCTTTAAGGAAACAAGCTATTATCTTGGTCTAGGGCTAGTAACACTTACTACAGTATTTAATCCTGAGTGCATTATTATAGGTGGAGGTATTGCCAAATCTTGGGATATACTTATGCCTCCGGCGATACAGATGGTAAAGACTAGAAGTTTTCCTGGTTCTAGGGATGTTGTAGAAATCATACCTGCTGAATTGGGGGATTCTGCTGGTATGATAGGTGCTTGTGTACTCGCTATGGAAAAATTGGAGAAGGGATTAGCTTATTAGATTTATATGAAAGGAGAATTGGCAGTGGAAAGGGAAGTCTTTTCTAGGCAAGATCCTTCACATATGTATCAGAAGATTTATAACCTTCCCGAGCAGATTTTATCAGCTTGGGAAGTAGGTAAGAGTGTAGATATTTCTCATTTAAATAAGGTTTGGAATGATATAGTCTTAGTAGGCATGGGTGGATCTGCTATAGGGGGAGACATTATAAAGTCTCTAGGATATTGGGAGTTTAAGATCCCGTTTTCAATTGTTAGAGATTATAGCCTCCCAGGTTTTGTCAATAAGAATACTCTCCTCATAGTTGTTAGTTACTCTGGAAATACAGAAGAGTCTATAGCTGCATGTAAAGAAGGCTTAGAAAAAGGTGCTAGTGTTGTAACAGTGGCGTCTGGAGGAGAGATAGAAAGTATAGCGACAAAGACACCAGGAATTACTTCTATAACTATACCTACAGGTTTTCCTCCTAGAGCTGCCTTAGGATACACATTTATACCAGTTTTAAGTGTTCTCTCGAGACTAGGGCTTATTAATATTACTGATGAGGACATAGAGAGGGCGGTAACCTTAATGAAAGAGATGAGAGAAAATGAGTTAAAGGAGGAAGTATCTGAAGATGTTAATATAGCTAAAAGATTAGCTAACGAATTGTATGGTCATCTGCCTATTATATACGCTCCAGACGAATATTTTGGGGTGATAGCTTATAGGTGGAAGTGTCAGCTTAATGAAAACAGTAAATTATTTGCGGTATGGAATAGCTTTCCTGAATTAAACCATAACGAGATTATGGGATGGGAAGGGAAGGATGATTTCTTAAAGAGGACCTTTGTTATATTCCTTAGAGATAAAGGAGAGATAGATAGGATAAGGCTTAGAATTCAGTATATGAAGGAGTTTATATCTTCTATATCTGCAGGGATAGACGAAGTTTGGAGCAAGGGGGAGTCATTGTTAGAGAGATTTTTATCTCTGATATATATAGGAGACTTTGTCTCTTTCTATCTTGCAATTAAGAGAGGGGTAGACCCAACCCTTGTTAATAGTATAGAGAGGCTCAAAGAATATTTGAAAAAGGGTGAACATTAGGTCATTATGGGGTATAATTATATTAGAAAATTCTAAAAAGAGGAGGCGCAAAAGGTATGGCGCGAGTGGTACTTGAACATGTAACCAAAAGGTTCGGTACGGTAGAAGCAGTAAAAGATGCAAACCTTGTCATCGAAGACAAGGAGTTTTGCATCCTAGTAGGTCCCTCAGGCTGCGGTAAGACTACTACTTTGAGGATGATTGCAGGTCTTGAGGAGGTAACCGAGGGTAATATCTACATAGGGGATAGGCTAGTGAATGATGTCGCTCCTAAGGATAGGGATATAGCTATGGTCTTCCAGAACTATGCCCTATATCCTCACATGACAGTCTTTGATAACATGGCATTTGGTCTAAAATTGAGGAAGGTTCCTAAAAAAGAGATTGAGCAAAAGGTAAAAGAAGTAGCTGAGATGCTTGGAATTCAGGACCTTCTAAAGAGAAAACCTAAGGAACTGTCAGGTGGACAGAGACAGAGAGTAGCGTTAGGTAGAGCTATTGTTAGGACACCTCAAGTCTTCCTTATGGACGAGCCACTCTCTAACCTAGACGCTAAACTAAGGGTTCAGACTAGGGCAGAGTTGAAGAGGTTACATAACAGGCTTCAGGTTACAACAATTTACGTGACCCACGACCAAGTAGAAGCTATGACTATGGGTGACAAGATTGTCGTTATGAACAACGGAGTAATCCAGCAGATAGATTCACCTCTGAATCTATTCAATAAGCCAAGAAACCTCTTTGTTGCAGGATTTATAGGTAGTCCTGCTATGAACTTTATAAATGCAGTTCTAGAGAAGAAAAATGGTGGCTACTGGTTGAATGCAGGGAGCTTTGAGGTAAAAGTCCCTGAGTCTCTTAATTCGCTAGTTGAACCCTATGCTACAAAAGAGGTTATCTTCGGTATAAGACCTCAAGATATCTATGATGCAGAGCTTATGAGAGAGGCTGATACAAAGCCTGAGTGGACTATAAAGGCTACCGTAGACGTAACAGAACCATTAGGTTCAGAAGTTAACCTGTATTTGACAACAGGAGAGCATGTAATAGTAGCAACAGTAGATCCTGCTACTAAGGCACAAACAGGACTAGAGTGGAGAGTATACTTCGACATGGATAAGATGCACCTGTTTGATCCAAATACAGGAGAGGCAATTATATAGTGTATTATCGACTTTAAGGTTTGAATTTACGAGGTGATACTCCTTAGAGAGTATACCCTAAGTATAATATAGGGGAGGTATTGCCTCCCCTTTTTTCTTTAAGTTGTAGCAGAACTTTCTCCTATAAGTCTTTCGAATTCTTCTGCCTCTATGGTCTCTTTCTCTTTAAGAATATTGGCAATTTTTACAAGAAGACCTTTATTCTTTAAAAGAATTTCTTTTGCCCTATCATAGCAGGATTCTACTATCCTTCTAACCTCTTTATCTATCATAAAAGCTACCTGCTCACTGTAGTTCCTGCTCTCTATAAGATCTCTACCTAGAAAGACCTGCCCTTGCTTCTTGCCAAATGTTAAGGGTCCTAACTCTTCACTCATACCAAATTCTGTAACCATCTTTCTAGCAATCTCTGTTGCCACTTCTAGATCGTTCTGTGCTCCTGTAGTGCTTTCATTAAATATTATCTCCTCAGCTGCTCTTCCGCCTAAAGCGGTTACTATCTTATCTAGCAGTTCTTCCTTTGTAAGTATATGTTTATCCTCAGTAGGAAGATGTAGGGTATAACCTAGAGCCATCCCTCTAGGGATTATTGATATCCTATGGACTTTATCTGCATTGGGTAGGAATTTTGTTACTAGAGCATGGCCTACTTCATGATAGGCTATCAATTCTTTCTCTTTTTCAGACAGAACCCTACTCTTCCTCTCTGGACCTGCAATAACCTTATCTATAGCTTCTTCTAGTTCCTGCATAGTAATCTTACTCTTGTTCTTTCTAGCCGCTAAGAGTGCTGCTTCATTCATAAGGTTTGCCAAATCTGCACCTGAAAAACCTGGGGTCCTCTGAGCTATTATCTGAAGATTTACATCCTCTGCTAGAGGTTTGCCTCGAGCATGTATCTTTAGAATCTCTAGCCTTCCTTCTAGGTCAGGATTATCTACAACTATTTTTCTGTCTATCCTCCCAGGTCTTAGGAGAGCAGGATCAAGTATGTCTGGTCTATTAGTAGCAGCAATGACTATAATACCAGTGTTAGGGTCAAATCCATCCATTTCAACTAGGAGCTGATTCAAGGTCTGTTCCCTTTCGTCATGTCCACCACCTAATCCAGCTCCCCTATGCCTACCAACTGCATCTATCTCATCGATAAATACTATACAAGGGGCGTGTCTCTTGGCTTGATTGAAAAGGTCCCTTACTCTAGAAGCACCTACACCTACGAACATCTCAACAAACTCTGAACCACTTATACTAAAGAATGGAACACCTGCTTCTCCTGCCACTGCCCTAGCAAGTAATGTCTTGCCGGATCCTGGAGGTCCAACAAGGAGAACCCCTTTAGGGATTTTAGCTCCAAGAGACTGAAACTTTTTGGGATTTTTTAGAAATTCTACTACTTCCCTTAATTCCTCTTTTGCTTCTTCTACCCCCGCTACATCGGCAAAAGTAACTTTAACTTTACTCTCCGATGCTAACCTTGCTCTACTCTTTCCAAAGGACATCGCCTGATTATTTGCCCCTTGAGCCTGTCGAAACATAAAATACCAGAGAAGACCTATAAGTATTACGGTTATAAAAGGTGAAACTAGTCCTATCCACCAAGAAGGCTGAGCAGGAGGAACCCCTGTAAATTTTACATTAGCCTTTCTCAATTCCTCTACTAGATTTGGGTCATCAACCTTATAAGTAATAAATTCTCCTCCATCTAAGAATCTTCCCTTTATTGTTTCACCTATACTTACTTCGGCAACTCTTCCCTGCCTTACATAGTTAAGAAAATCTGAATAGCTTACTTCCATCGGAGAGGGACCCATGTTGAGCATAGACCTCCAGAAGAAGATAGCTATTATGATAAATATAATAAGGTATATTATAGCTCCATTAATCTGTCTTCTCAAAACTTCTCGCCTCCAGCTTCTAAGGTGTCAAGAATACCAAGAAATGGCAGATTTCGGTATAGCCCATTATAATCTAGTCCATAACCAACTATAAACTTGTCTGGGACCTTGAATCCTACAAAGTCTATATCTATATTGACTATTCTTCTAGCTTCCTTATCTAAAAGAACACACACCTTTAAGTCCTTTGGATTTCTAGCCTTAAAGATTTTAGTAAGGTGCTCAAGTGTAAGCCCTGTGTCTATTATATCCTCTACTATAAGGACATTCTTATTTTCTATAGTTTCGTCTAAGTCCTTTATAATCTTTACAATACCACTAGACTTTGTCCCCTTTCCATAACTAGATACAGCCATAAAGTCTATAGTGAGAGGGAGGTCTATATGTCTTATGAGGTCAGATAAAAAAATAACCGCTCCTCTGAGGATACACACAAGGTGCGGAGTCTTCCCCGCATAAGCCTTTGTAATCTCTTCGCCTAATTCTTTTACCCTGTTTTGTATCTCTTCTTCTGTATAAAGAACTTTTATGTTACTCATAGTCTTCAATCCTCATTATAAGTATTCTTCTTGTATTACCATCTACCTTTACTTTCTCACTGATAGTATACTCGGGAATACATACAATTTCCCCACTACTATCAACTATAACAGGATATAAAACCCTATATTCCCTTGGTATCTTTCTATCAACCATTATATCCTGTAATTTTTTGCTCTTACCTCCAAGTCCTAAAGGAGAAAACCTTTCTCCTTCCTTAGGACTTCTAAGGTATATCGGCAGTTTTATTTTATCAAAATCTAGATAAAAAGTATATAGATTACTAGATCTAGGCACCTCTTTTATAGACCCTTTATCTGTAATTACCTCTGTATGAACTTTTTTCTTCAACCTATCTATTATAGTTACTCCAGGTACATTAAGTTCGTATATAGGTAGGGGACCTAATTCCTCTTTTAATATCCTAATTCCTTCTGCATCCCTGTACGCTATGGCTCCACCTGGAAGGTTTAACTTCTTGCCAGTAGAATTTTCTAAGAGTGAGCTAATCATCTTATATGATTCTTCTCTTACATCTCCCGGTTTAGGACTAATGTAGACGAGTATCTTCATAAATATTCTCCTTCTTAGTAGATTGGGGATGATATTTATGTCTCTTATAGGAATATAAAATTCTTTAGGGGAAACTTTATACCTTTCTATAATATCTTCCTCTATGTAAGAGAGAAACTGATCAAATTCTTCTGCCTGTTCAGATATTCTTAATATCGCCTCTTTTACCTTAGGATTATATCCTGTTAATATAGGTAATAGTTCTAATCTTATCTTGTTTCTCGTAAAAGTTGTACTTAAGTTTGAACTGTCTATCACATAGCTTATACCATTCTTACTACAGAAGTCCAGTATTTCCTTGCGCCATACGCACCTTAGAGGCCTGATTATATTTCCATTTTTTATAGGGATGCCCCTAAGTCCTTTTATACTTGTTCCTCTAATGATGCGCATAAGGACAGTCTCTATATGGTCATCTAAATGATGGGCAACTGCTATCTTATTCCCATTACTTTCAATCCTTGCTTCTTCTAGTGCCATATACCTGGCTTTTCTTGCTAGTTCTTCTAGACTCCCTTCTCTTTTCATCGCTTTTAAATCTAATTCTTTTAAGATAAAAGGTAGGTTGAGCCTCTTTGCTATATTAGAAACAAAAACCGCTTCCTCCTTACTTTCAGGTCTGAGTTTATGATCAACATAGCAAGCTATTATAGAGAAATCTAGCTCTTTTGTAAGAGAGGATAAGACAAAAAGAAGAGCCATAGAATCTGGACCTCCGGATACACCTGTAAGGACTGTATCTCCAGAAGAGATAAGATTATGCGCAAAAATAAAATTTTTGACCTTTTCTATGAAATCCATCAAATATTGGTAGCGGCACGAGGATTCGAACCTCGGACATAGCGGGTATGAGCCGCCTGCTCTGCCAACTGAGCTATGCCGCCATAAAAAATGGTAGCGGGGGCTGGATTTGAACCAGCGACCTTCGGGTTATGAGCCCGACGAGCTACCGGACTGCTCCACCCCGCGTCTTCCAATATAAATAATACTCTAAATACTCGCATTTGTCAAGATACCCTCAATCTCTGTCTTAAGAAGAGACCTAAGCTCATCTAAATTTTCTCCCGTTATAGCTGAGACAAAAACACTTTTATCTTCCGTAAGAGGGATAAGCTCTTCTCTATCTTTTATAAGATCTATCTTATTATAGACTCTTATTATAGGTTTATCATAAGCTTCTAGATATTTCAGCATATCATCTACGACTTTTATATGTTCATAGGCAAATGGGTCACTTGCATCTATAATATGTAAAATTACATCCGCATACCTTATTTCTTCTAGTGTTGCAGAGAACGCTTCCACTAAATGGTGGGGAAGCTTATGTATAAATCCAACAGTATCTGTTAAAAGAGCTTTTATATCCACTAGCCACAGTATCCTAGTTGTAGGGTCAAGTGTAGCAAAGAGCTTATCTTCTACCAATACATTTGAGCGTGTAAGCGCATTCATAATAGTAGATTTACCTGCATTAGTATAACCTACAAGAGTAACCACTGGTATGTTATTCCTCTCCCTATTTGCTCTTATAAGGACTCTATGTCGCTTGACTCTTTCTATTTCCCTTTCTAGGAAGTCTATTCTACGTTCTATATGTCTCCTATCTGTTTCTAACTTTCTTTCCCCAGGGCCTCTTGTTCCTATCCCTCCACCAAGACGCGACAGCTCTTTACCTTTCCCTATAAGTCTAGGCAATAGATGTTTTAATTGGGCTAACTCTACTTGCAATTTACCTTCTTTTGTTCTTGCATGTTTAGCAAAGATATCAAGGATTAGGTCTGTTCTATCAATAACTCTAACCCCAAGGGCCGACTCTAAATTTGCTACCTGTGATGGAGAGAGGTCCCCATTAAATATGACAAGATTCCCTGAAACCCTCTGGACTATATCAGCTAATTCTCTTACTTTACCCTCTCCTATATAATATCTAGGATCAGGGGAATCTTTCCTCTGAGATAACTTATATACGACCTCTCCACCTGCAGTAATAGTTAGTCTTTCCAATTCTTCAAATAGATAATCTTCTAAGGCTTTATCTTTTCCATTTCTTACATCAACTAGTACTACTCTTTCCCTTTCTTCTCCAGTCTCATATGCCTTTGTTTCACTTTTTTTCTCTATTTCTGATATCTTACCAAGAAAATCAAATGTAAAGAGATACTCATATGGATATGGTCCTACCAACTCAAAGGTATCAAGTTTTTCTCCGTCAAGAAAGGCGATCTGTATCTCTTTAGGCCTCCCATCTTTAGATATAGAGAGGACTGCATAAAAATCTAACCTTAGATTCTTGAGCGTAGCAATTTCTATACCATTTACTATAGCTTCTTTACCTAGTTTAGTAGTTATACAGAAGACTTTGGATAAAGAACCCCTTTTTTCTATAGGGGGTAGGTTACTCAATCCTGAATCTATGAGGACCTCTATAATCTGCTTCTTTCTAGTCAGATAGACAGAAATATCCTTATGTATCCTTACCGAAGAAGAAACGAGTTCCTCTATAAGGTTTCTACCTATAAAACCTTCACTATTGGCATCCCTCTTTATGGATGCAGTTAATAGTTTTTTTATTTCTTCTGCAGTTTTCATTTACCTCTTACACAAGGACCAAAGATTACACAGAGGATCAAATACTCCTTACAGTAATTTTCCACTCTTTGTAAGATAAAACTGATCATATCCCTAAAAATTCTCTCTAATTACAGTAAAATTATACCACAATATCTATATTCTGTCCAAGCCAGGGGAATAGGTCTTTTTCTAGTTCCTTATCAATATCCTTTTTACTTCCATCTGTTCTTTGTAGTGTCTTCTGTATTAATATCTTACTAGTATCTTCTTCTATGTTTTGAGCTCTCTTAAGGGCATAAAATGCTATGGCCATCTGAATAGTATCAACACTGTTAATATTGTCCAAACCTAGAAGCCTCCTCTTGTTTGAATCTCTAGATTAGATATTATCACAAGGCATCCAAAAGGGCAACACCTGAAAGGATAAGATTCATTAATTTGCCTATCAATTTTGAAGTAGTTACAGTATGCTATAATAGGAATTGTAATAACACAGGAGGCAAGGAAAATGGAGACTATAGAAAGAGAAGAAATATATAGGATAGCTAGAGAGGTTTTGAAGCAGGAGCTAGAGATATTACTTCCGATAGATAGAGAGGTGAGTAACCTAAAAGAGACTATAAAAGAATTGATCCAAGCTCAGGCAAAGACAGAGGCAAGACTAGAGGAGTTAGCTCAAGCTCAGGCAAAGACAGAGGCAAGACTAGAGGAGTTAGCTCAAGCTCAGGCAAAGACAGAGGCAAGACTAGAAAGGCTTATACTGGTAGTAGAGGAGATGCAGAGAGAGATGGTAGATATAAAGAGACAGCTTGGTGGCCTTGCCCATGCTGTTGGTTTTCAATTAGAGGATAGAGCTTACGTTTCTCTTCCTAAACTCTTAGAAGAAGAATTTGGCATAAAGGTAAAGGAAAGGTTAGTAAGGAAGATGGTAAGAACTTATAAAGGGGAAGTTATGGAGATAAACATAATAGGAAAGGCGGAGAAAGATGGTAAAGAGATATACATAATAGGAGAAGCCAAGGCTAACCTTTCTATTAGGCATATAGTAGATTTTGTGGATAGACTCAAAGATATAAGAGAGACTCTTAAAGAAGATATCTTCCCTATTCTAGTTACCTATATGACCGACCTAGAAACGGAGGAATATGCTAAGAGTAAAAATATAAGGCTCTACTATTCTTACGAGTTCCAACCGATATTTTAAGGAGATTAAAGTGAAGGGAATAATCTTGGCGGGCGGGACAGGTTCAAGACTAATGCCTCTTACAAAAGTTACAAATAAACACCTACTACCTGTAGGCAAATATCCTATGATCTTTTATCCTATATATAGACTCAAACAGGCTGGAATAGAAGATATACTTATAGTAACTGGACGTGAACATATGGGCGATGTTATAGAACTTCTAGGAAGCGGAAGAGACTTTGGAGTAGAATTTACATACAGGGTTCAAGATGAGGCAGGAGGTATAGCACAAGCTCTAGGTCTAGCTGAACATTTTGTGAATGGCGGTAGGTGTGTAGTAATTCTTGGGGATAACATCTTTGAGGATGATATAACTCCGTATGTGAGAAGTTTTGAAAGGCAAATTGAAGGTGCTAAGATTCTTTTAAAAGAAGTCCCAGATCCTCAAAGATTTGGAGTTCCAGAGATCAAAGACGGTAGAATCCTCAAGATAGAAGAAAAACCCAAAGAGCCAAAGAGTAATTTTGCTGTAACTGGGATATACATGTATGACTCAAAGGTATTTAATATTATTAAAACATTAAAGCCTTCAGCAAGAGGTGAGTTAGAGATTACTGATGTAAACAATGCCTATTTAAGAGACGGAGCTTTGACCTATGATATACTTAAAGGATGGTGGACGGATGCAGGGACTCCAGAATCTCTATTTAGGGCAAATGAACTCTGTAAAGACTTGATATTAGATTTTTGAAAATGGGTAAGTTTAAAATTATTGAAACTCCAATCAAAGGGCTCTTATTAATAGAAACTAAAGTATTTAAAGATGATAGGGGTTTTTTCGTAGAAAGTTATAACCAGAGAGAATTGAAAGAAATAGGACTTGACTTGAATTTTGTCCAAGACAACCACTCTTTCTCTAAAAAAGGTGTGATACGTGGATTACACTTTCAGTTAAAGTACCCTCAGGGGAAGTTAGTAAGAGTGATTTCTGGGAAGGTTTTTGATGTTGCTGTTGATTTAAGAGTGGATTCTCCCACCTTTGGTGAATGGTTTGGAGTTGAACTTATAGAAGGGGATGGCTTACAGTTTTATATCCCTCCTGGTTTTGCCCATGGGTTCATTTCTCTAGAAGAGAATACGCACTTCTTTTATAAATGTACCGAATTTTATCATCCAGAAGATGACTTTGGAATTATATGGAATGATCCAGAGCTAAATATTAATTGGCACCTTAATAAAGTGGAAAATATTATTATTTCAGAGAAAGATAGTAAATTACCGTCTTTTAGAGAGGTAAGAGATATCTTATTTAGAGAAGATTATGGGAAAGATTTATGAGTAGTGTAATACTTGTTACAGGAGGAGCAGGTTTTATTGGTTCAAATTACATTCGTTATCTTTTTAAAGAACATCCTGATTACACAGTGGTTAACCTTGATAAATTGACCTATGCTGGTAATCTAGAGAATCTCAAAGAGGTTGGTACAAAACCTAATTATTACTTTGTAAAAGGTGATATATCTAATAGGGAGCTGGTTGAATATATATTTGAGACATTTAGACCTAATTATGTGGTGAATTTTGCTGCAGAATCCCATGTAGACAGAAGTATTGAAGAACCAGAGATATTTGTAAAAACGAATGTATATGGGACTCAAGTATTACTAGATGTCGCTAGAAAATTCTGGATAAAGAATAATATGCTAGATTATTGTAGATTTCTCCAGATTAGTACAGATGAAGTCTATGGTGCTTTACCATTGGAGAGTAAAGATAGATTTACAGAAAAATCTCCCCTTAAGCCCAACAGTCCTTATTCTGCTTCAAAGGCTAGTGCAGACCTTTTATGCAGGTCATATTATATTACCTATGGCATGCCAGTTATTATAACCCGCTCCTCTAATAACTTTGGACCTAGTCAATATCCAGAAAAGTTGATTCCGTTAACCATTAAAAATGCGATTCAAGGTAAGCCTATCCCAGTTTATGGAGATGGGCAGAATATTAGGGATTGGCTATATGTTGGAGATAACTGTAGAGGTATTGATTTGGTTTTACACAGAGGAGAGATAGGAGAGATTTATAACATAGGGGGAGGTAATGAGTGGAAAAATATAGACCTAGTAAACTTAATCTGTGAACTTTTGGAAGGGGTTACGGGTAAGTCGTCTGATGAATACAAAAAACTTATAACCTTTGTAAGAGATAGACCTGGCCATGATAGAAGATATGCCTTAGATAGTAACAAGATAAGAGGAAGACTTCGATGGAAACCAGTATGGGACTTTAAGGAGGCACTAAGATATACGATAGAGTGGTACCTAAAACACTAACTTATACATCTATTATCTCTTTATCAAGTTTCCTTGCCCATTTAAGCCATTCTTTGTTAATTTGAGAAGTACTTATAATTCCATCTATACTGGCTATAAGTCTTGGTACTTCAAATTTTGAAAGTTTTTCGGAGTATATAATTATATCTGGAACATTTTCGGGATTATATCCAAGCTTTTCTATTACTTCTAGAAGTTTACTATAGGCAGAGTCTGGATTTTCTTCGTAAAGTATTAGTGCTACATCATCTCCAAGTTTATAGGTATCTAAGAACCATCTAACTGAAGCTAGATTGAGTCTTGCTAGAAAGTTTTTAGCCCTCATACCTTCTATTTTTATTGGAGTAATATCTATAGGCACGTAAAACTTGTTTTTGTCGAATCCACCTCTTACAAGGTCTAATATTGGGATTCCCTTTTCTAAAGTCCAACTAGAAGGGATCCCCCATTTTCTCTTAAACCTCTCCCAGTTTTTTAACATAGATTCTGTATAGTTTATCTTTTCACTAGTAAATGTCTTACTCCCAAAGTGATGTATAAATACATCGTGGGCTATCTTTATCTTAAAACCAGCCCTTATAGCCCTTATACAGAAGTCATCATCTTCGAAGTTTCCACTCTCATATAAGGGGTCAAATCCGCCTATCCTTTCTATAACCTCTCTTTTTACTAACATACAAAAACCTATTACTCTAACAGTTTCCTCATATTTACCAGAGTTTTCTAGACTCCATTTTCTAGCAAATTCTTGCATAGCGTCCATATCCTCTCCATAAGGAACATCTTTTACTAATTGAGCTCCAGCTACATAGTTTGATCGGGGACCAACTATTCCTATAGACGGATCTGACTCAGCACATGCTATGAGCCTTTTAAGCCATCCCTGAGTAACAATGGTATCATTATTTAAAATAACTATATAGTCCCCTTTAGCTAACTTCATCCCTATATTATTTCCCATAGCAAATCCTACATTAGTAGGATTCTTTACTAGCTTTATATCCTCTTGATTCTCTAGATATTCAACCGTCCCATCTTTAGAACCATTATCTACAACTATCAACTCATATGGCTCTGGTGTATATTTTCTTATACTCTCTATACACTTTTTAGTATATTCAAGATTATTTAGGGTAAGGATGATGATAGAGGTAAGGGAGGTCTTAATGACTCTCTCATTAGACCCTTCTTTCTTGGCAACTGCTATAAAGAATAGGTCATCAGGCTTAACACCTTCATGAACTTCCCAGGGGTAAGAGGCATATTGACCTATTAGTCTACTATTTGGGAAATAGTAATCGATTAACTTTTTGAACTGCTCTAGAGTCCATTCCTCCTTATGAAACTTATTTAAGGGGATAGGGCTTCCTAATGAGGCTAGATCCCTATTTGGGGTAGAAACTATAAAAAGACCCCCGTCTTTTAATACCCTTTTTATTTCTTTTAAAAATTTGTATGGTCTTTCCAAGTGTTCTATAGTCTCAAACGATACAACTATATCAAAATAGCTATCTTCAAAAGATAACTCTTCCGCATTCATCACCTTAAAACACAGGTTCTTTTTTACATATTTTCTACGAGCCTGTTCTATAGTCTCTTTGCTGATATCTACCCCAATCACCTCTTTTGCTGTTTCTGCAAGCATATTAGAGCCATACCCTTCTCCACAAGCTACGTCTAAAACACTCATCCCCTTTACTAATTCCTTTGCAAATTTATATCTATTGATATGCTGTAACTCTGTAGCACTATCTGCTTTCCCTGGTACCATTCTTTCCCCAGTAAAATCTAGATCTTCTTGGATAAGAGAATTCTGTTTTTCTCTAGAACCATTAAATTGAGACGTATCTATAGAAAAGGCAACTCTTAAAAAGGGTGGATGGTGATCAAATTCTTCGATCTTATTAATTTCGTAGTTTAGTATTTCAAATATTTTTGAGGGTAAATTATGTATGTTAAACATCGTACTTATCCAAGTTCCAGTATAACAAAAATATTCTTTGTTAAACTTTATTAATCCTATACTATTTAAATATCCTTCTATTTCATCTTCACTTGGTATGCCATTTATAAGATGTTCTTCTAGCCATCTATTTTTAGTATAAGAATAAACGAATTCTTGTGCCTCTCTATTATGGGGGAAAGTTATGTACAACCTCTTACGGGCTAATCGAGCTAAGATTTCTATACTTTCCCTTCTAAGACGGGCTGGTACATGCTCAATAACATCTAAACATGTTACTATATCAAAGAATTTTGCTGGAAGGTCCAATGTCTCTATCTTACCACCAGTAGTTCTTTCGTCGATTAAAAAGATGTTATGCCCTGGTAGAAATGCAGCAAAGAGACCATCATCACCACCTGCATCTAGTATTGTAAACTTATTTCCCTCCGGGAAATCTTTTTTTATCAATTCCGCTATCCTCTTAAATCTTCTATATCTTTCCCACTCTACGTTATATAGGTCTAGATTCTTAAAGTTATCATATGGTACATAGACAATTCCTTTCTTTGGAAGATAAGCGGTTTTCAAATTAAGCTTTATACTTTCTTCCTCTAGTCTCTCATCAATTACATAGGAGACATTGTTTTTTATAGAGTTTAAATCTACATTATTTTCATATTCTTTTATAGATATCTGAGACATGTCATATTTATCTATAATCTTAGAAACTTTTGTTAAGTATTTCTCTACAGTTTCTCTTGGAACAGCTAATAATAGTGATACATCTTGTACATTTAGAAACGTATCGAAGAATAACTTTAATATCTTTTCTAAACTTTCTATTCTTGATATTTGGGGATTAAATATATAAGCAAAATCAGCTAATTTATCCTCCATTTTCTCCTCCATTATCCTACATAAACTATATTATAAATTCATCCTAAAGTTTTTTCTAGTCATTCCGATCTATCTCTGTTAGAGGAAGGTGATTAGAAATGCCTATAAAGGTAGTTAAGAGTGAAAAACAGGAGGAGAGTGTAGCTCAGATAAATAATCTAGGGATGAGTTATCTATTGAAAGGGATGCTCAATGAGGCGGAGTTAGAATTTAAAAGAGCGATTGAAAAAAAGCCTGAGTATTCTAAAGGGCATAATAATCTGGGTGTGGTTTACTTACAACAGAATAGATTGGATGATGCAATAAGAGAATTTAAGCTAGCTATAAAATACGACCCTAATAATGCTGAGGCATATAATAATCTAGGGGTAGCCTATTGTAATAAGCAAAAGTATACAGAGGCTAAAGATTTATTTAGAAGGGCTTTAAAGATAAATCCAGCCTATGAACAGGCAAGAGAAAATTTATTACTTCTAGAAGATAAACTAAAGCCGGTAGTGGTTAAGAGGATAGAAGATAAAAATGGTCCTAAAGATAATAGATCTAAGAAAAGCCAGAAGCCAGATAAGATCCCAACTATAAGCCTCTGCATGATTGTAAAAAATGAGGAGGAAAACCTGCCTAATGCACTTAATTCTGTAAAAGATGTAGTGGATGAGATTATTATAGTAGATACAGGTTCTACAGATAACACTATTGAGATAGCCAAGTCTTTTGGAGCAAAGGTCTACTACTATGAATGGAACGATGATTTTGCCTCTGCAAGGAATGAAGCCTTGAAACATGCTACCTGCGAGTGGATTCTTTCTATGGATGCAGATGATGAGATGAATGCAGAGGATATAAAAAGACTCAAAGAGGTATTAAGAAATCTTGATGATGATTTCTTGGGTATAGCCTTGCCCATACGTAGTAAGACCGGAGAGAACACAGAGATTATAAATTATCTTATAAGAGTATTTAGAAATAGGAAAGATATAAGGTTTAAAAGAAGAATCCATGAGGTTGTAGATTATTCTATTCATGAGTTAGGTGGAAAGGTTTTAAGATTAATAGATATGTTTATAGAGCATAAAGGCTACGAGTCTCAAGAAGCTCTCAAAGAGAAAATAGAGAGAAACTATAGGATATTGGAGGAAGAGGTTAAGGCTAACCCTAATGACCCTGGAATTCTAAGGTATATGGGGGATATATCCTTGTTAAAAGGAGATATAAAAAAAAGTATAGAATTCTATTATAGGGTTATAGATGCATCAGGGGATGATATAAGACATAAATATGTGAAAGTAACCTCTTTATTAAATTTAGCTAGAATATATATCTTAAAGGATGATTTAAAGACAGCGGAGCTTTATGCATTAAGAGCTGTAAGTGAGGATCCAAACTTCCCAGATAGTTATTTTATCCTTGGTAGTATATATGTTACGTTAAAATCCTATGTGGAAGCCTATTCTGCCCTAAAGAAGGTTTTAGAGGTGGACCCGATGAAAAGTTATGGGCTGGTTTTTTCTTCTCAGGTGAGAGGTTTACCACTTTATATAATGCTTACCGCCTGTGCCATAGAACTAAAGAGATATTCAGATGCAGTCATCTATGGAGAGAATGCGCTTAAGATATCCCCAACTAATCCTGATATACTTAATAACCTCGGTATTGCCTATGCTAATCTTGGTATTCTTTCTGAGGCTAAAAAATGTTTTGAAAAAGCCTTAGAGTTAGACCCAAATAATACCAACTTTAGGATGAATATGATTACACTACTATCACATACCGGTGAGATGGATGAGCTTTTATCTCAGATGAAAGATACTCTAGAAATTTTAAAGGTACAGGTCTAACCACCTTTAAAGTTTTATAAAGGTTAGCCGATATAGTATATTGGAGGTGATAGAGGGAAGTAAGTAATATAAGAGGAAATATAGAGTTAAGGGGAGTAGAGATGAGGATTAAAGGCAGGGAAGCCTAGAAAATTTATATATACAAGGAGGGATGATAGATGCGAATTAACCAAAATATTTATGCATTAAATGCCCAGAGGAACCTACAGATTACAAATAATAAATTGGCAGTTTCTCTAGAAAGACTCTCCTCTGGACTAAGAATCAATAGGGCGTCTGATGACGCGGCTGGGTTAGCTATCTCTGAGAAGTTGAGAGCTCAGGTAAGTGGTTTAGGGGTTTCTATAGACAATGCTAATGATGGTATCTCTCTAATAAGGACAGCAGAAGGGGCACTTGATAGAGTAAACGCTATATTAAAGAGGATGAGAGACCTAGTAGGTTGGGCTGCAAACGGTGATAAAACAGATGCAGACCGTCAGAAGTATCAGGACGAGATAAACCAGCTCATATCAGAAATAAACAGAATCTCTACAACAACAGAGTACAACACCAAGAAACTTCTAAACGGTCAGCTTGGGACAAAGGCAACAATAGATACTACCACTTATAACGGCATAGTAGAGAATAACTCTATTGGAATATCTGGGACTATCGGTGCAACTGGAACATATCAAGTATCAGTATACACTGCAGGTAGAGAAAACATAACAGCCATAGGATTAAGGGATACAAATGCTACTTTAGGAACCACTTTAAAGGATGCTTTAGATGAGACAAGCACGCAAAGTTATACTAAGACTTTAATCATTAGCCAAGCGGATGGAAGGTCTGCTACTGTAACACTAAATATAGCAGATGATGGAGATACTATAGAGACTACTCTTAATAAACTAAATACAGCTTTTCAAAATGCAGGGATGAGTGTAAGAGCAACCTTTAACGAAAAATATAACCAGATAAATCTTACTTCAACAGAGGTTGGAACGAAGTACAATATTTCTTGGTCTGAGAGTAATAGTATAGCTACAACCTATGGATTTAGTGCAGCATATCAGCTCAACAGTGTTAGTCTAAATTCAGTAACTGCTGGTGATACTTTGTCCGACGCATTTGGTGGTAGTGGGACTTATACCTTTACCTTTGGTTTGGCAGATGGAAGCTCAATTGTTGTTACGGCTGCAGATTCAGTTACTGTAGGAGCGTTAGTTACTCTCATACAAGATGCTCTGAATAATAGTGGTAAAGGATTTAATGTAACCGTTTCGTTTGACGATACCAATGATAACCTTGTATTTGCCTATGCAGCTGGTTCTACAAAGGTTGTTTCTTATAGTGTTTCTGCCACTAGTGGACCGCTTACCGCTGGAACTATAGGAACATTTGATTTTAACACAACAGATAAGGTGGCTATAGCTGCAGGTGATGTTACTATAGCTGTAACAGACCCTGTAGGGACTACAGTAAGATATGTAACATCTACTAGTAGATACTTCAAGGCTGGAACTGGTGGGCCAGATGTAAATGTCGATGCTAGTGGTATAAGTGGGGTTACGTTTACACTGACTAGAGATGCAGCTAAGTCTACTAGCACCTACTTTACTTTCGACCTCTCCAAGGGCTCTATCACCTTACAGATTGGGCCCAACGCAGGCTCTGACCACAGGATGGAGATCTCTATCAATGATATGAGTGCAAATGCCCTAGGAGTTAGCAATATAAATGTTATAGACCAGGCATCGGCCCAAGCAATTATAGATGCTCAAACTATTGATAAGGCTATAGAGCTAGTAGTAACTGAGCGTGGTAAGCTTGGTGCATATGAGAATAGACTCAATCATACAATCCAGAATCTTGGGGTAGCAAAAGAGAATTTGACCTCCGCAGAGTCTAGACTAAGAGATGCAGATATCGCACAAGAGATGATGGAATTCACAAGGAATCAGATTATGCTCCAGGCTGGCACAGCAATGTTAGCTCAGGCAAATACAGTACCACAGACTGTCCTACAGCTACTAAGATAGGGTTTGTCACCTTTCTCTTAGGGGGCAGGAAACTGCCCCCTAATTTTTTATAGTATAATTTTCTAGTATATTTTTAGATAAGAAGGTGGGACTATGATTCCATTATGGGAAAAGGATATCCCAGGATATGATCCCAAAATAAATAATGGGGAGATTCCGTCTTTGCTTCCTTATTTGTTAAAAGATAGCAAAATAAACAGTGCTATTATTGTCTGTCCAGGCGGAGGGTATATAAAGAGAGCAGACCATGAGGGAGAACCTGTAGCCTTATGGTTAAACAGTATTGGAATCTCTGCATTTGTCCTTAACTATAGAGTAGCTCCTTATAGATATCCATACCCTCTCTTAGATGCAAAGAGGGCTATAAGACTTGTTAGGTATAATGCAGACAAATTTCTTATAAATCCAAATAAGATTGGTATCTTGGGCTTTTCTGCTGGAGGACACCTTGCCTGCATGTCTAGTGTTCATTTTGATAATGGCGATCCTAATTCTGAAGATCCAATAGATAGGGTAAATTCAAAGCCAGATGCCCTTATACTATGTTACCCTGTAATAAGCTTTCTTAAGTTCTATCATAGAGGGTCGATGATTAACCTTCTTGGAGAAAATCCACCTGACAAATTAAGAGAATTACTCTCTGGAGAAAATAATGTGAAACAAGATACACCACCTACATTTATATGGCATACGGCAGATGATTCTGCTGTCCCTGTAGAAAATAGTATCCTTTTTGTGGAGACGCTTAGAAGATTTGACATACCATTTGAATTACATATCTTTCAAAGCGGAAGACATGGCTTAGGATTAGCAAAAGATAACCCCTCAGTATCTGAATGGACTAAGCTCTGTGAGAACTGGCTTAGAGAGATTGGTTTTATAGAATGAATATAACTCAGGAGACAAATGTCTCCTGAGTATTTCTAAAGTTATATGTTATTTCCCCCAGAAATCTGGAATCTTGTGCCACCTCTCTTTTAAGAAGTGTGCTACAAGCTTTGGTTGTCTCTGCCTTGTAAACACCCCCTTTCTATTTCCTAGGACTCTAAATACCTGTTGTTTTGTGGCAAAGTCTGCAAAATTCCATACATGTTCACCAATCACAAAATCGAATCTATCTAAGACCTTTACAAATCTCTCTATCATCTCTTTTTGATACTCTTCTGTAAACATCATGGGTGGGTCACTATGAAATCCGACTATTGAGTCTGCCCCAAATTCAGATAGTATTATTGGCTTTTTGAATTTTTCATACCAGCCCTTAAGCTCTTTTTCTAATTGATGTTCTATTACATCGAGATTCCCTGAATCTGTATACCAGGAGTAGTATCTATTTACACAGATTACATCAACATAATCCCCAGTTTTAGTCTCTTTATATCCAGAGCTTTCAACCAATGTTACGGGCCTTGTTGGGTCAAGTTCCCTTGTCTTTTCTATAACTTTTCTAAAATATTCTCCAGCTCCTTCTTCAAAATCTGCTGGCTCATTGGCTACACTCCACATTACAATACAGGGGTGATTCTTATCTCTGGCTATAAGTTCTTCCATAACCTTTAGATGATGCTCTAGGGTCTTTGAGCCAACCCTTTCTTCAGTGAATATCTTCATCCTACCCATAAATGCATTCATTCCAACCGCTGGTGCCTCTTCTATAACTACGATGCCATATATATCCGCTAGATGTAGAATCTCTTCGGAGTATGGATAGTGAGAAGTCCTAAATGAATTGGCTCCAATCCATTTTAAAAGATTAAAGTCCTTTATGTTTATTACTTGATCCAACCCCTTTCCTCTAATATCTGCATCCTCATGTTTTCCAAAGCCTTTAAAGTAAAATGGCTTTCCATTTATAAGAAACCTATTACCACATACTTTGATCTCCCTAATACCTATAGGTAAGGTGTAAGAATCTTCAAGAGTTCCATCTACAAATGTCTTAACCTGAAAAGAATAGAGGTACGGATTTCCAGGCTCCCAGAAGCTTGCGTTTTCTATCGCTATTATTCCTTTTTCTCCTTTTGCCTCTCCAATCTTTCTACCCTCTCTATCTATTATAGAGACTTCTATTTCTCCTCTACCAGAATAGTCTATTTCATAATCAATGACCCCCTGTTTATCTTGAACTCTAGTTTTTACTGTGATATCTCTTATATAATATTTGGGGACTGTGTAAACCTTAACAGGTCTGTGTATGCCAGAATAATTGAAGAAGTCAAAGAAGTATTCCTGGATCTTGTACCCTTCTGGACGCATTTCATCCTTAATGTATCTTACTTCTCCAGGCGGTAGTATATCCCATGTTAGTCTATTATCGACCATTATAGTAATTCTATTCTTTTCACCAAATTTTGTAAAGTTTGTAATTTCTCCTTCAAAAGGCAAAAATCCTCCCTTATGTTCTACCACTTTGTTTCCATTTATGAAGACCATAGCTGTATGTGATGCAGACCCTACCCTTACAAATATCCTCTTGTCAATCCAACTTTTTGGTATAATAAATTCTGTCTCATACCAGACCATACCTATATGATCTCTTATCCTTGGGTCCTGGGTTATATCGTTGTAGCTAGATGGGACAGGCATTAAAATGGTATCTTTTAGAGGCTCTTTATACCATTCCTTCTCTAATCCCTCATTATTCTCGTCTATCTTGAACCTCCATACCCCGCAGAGGTCCTTTACCTCTCTTGTTTCTGTCTCTGTTACATAAAGCATAGTGGCACCTCCTAATAGAAATTCTTGCAATTATTATATCTCATAAATTAGAACTTTATAAACTTTAGATCTACCAAGACTAGCCAGTCCTTAAAGCGTTGCCAATAGTCTAGCAAAAACGGTTGACTTATATCTTATTTGTAAATTATAATACTATATAGGAGTCCTAAGGTTAGGAGGTGAGAGATAACAGAAACGTTAGATAGAGATTAGGAAAGAATAGGCTAGTTAAAGGTGGGTAGTTAATTTGGTGAGTGTAAATTTTTTTAAGAAGTACTTTACTCTGAGAAAGGAGGTTAAACTAGTGAAAAGTTTGAAAGTCTTGCTAGTATTGATTATTTGTGTAGGTCTATTGTTTGGAGTAATTCCTCTCTCTTACGCCCAGAAGTATCCAACTCCATCACAGTACTCTACAATTGCAGATTATAAGAAGGCTACTGGGAAAGATATAAAGTCATTTAATGAGGCTCCAATGTTACAAGAACTTGTAAAACAGGGGAAACTTCCGCCTGTAGATAAGAGACTTCCCGCTGAACCACTTGTAGTTGTGCCAGTTGAAGAGATTGGAAAGTACGGTGGAGAGTGGAGGACAGTTACACTTGGAGTAGCTGATAATGCCTGGTTTCAGAGGACTGTGGGTTATGAGGGATTAGTCAGATGGGATCCCACATTTAACTATGTTTTACCCAATTTGGCAAGAAGCTGGAAAGTAAGTGACGAAGGAAGAACGTTTACCTTTTATCTTAGAAAAGGTGTAAAGTGGTCTGATGGACAACCATTTACTGCAGATGATATTCTATTCTGGTATGAGGATATTCTTTTGAATAAAGAACTTACTCCAACCATTGCAAAGTGGCTTACTACTGATGGACAGCCTGTGAAAGTAGAGAAGGTAGATGATTATACAGTAAGATTCAAGTTTACTCAGCCAAACGGTCTTTTCCTACAGAGATTAGCTACCCCAGATGGAGTAGGACTAATCGTTCCTAAACATTATATGAAGCAGTTCCACCCCAAATATACTGCGAAAGAAAAGCTCGATGCTATGGTAAAGGAGGAAAAACTAACAGATTGGTTTACCCTTTTTGGTAATAAGAATACCTGGTGGTTAAATCCTGAAAGACCCTTACTCTTTGCTTGGAGACCTATAAATGTATTAGGTTCTGGACCAAGGTATATCTGGGAGAGAAATCCGTACTACTGGAAGATAGATACAGCAGGTAATCAACTTCCATATCTAGATAGAGTGGTTTTTGACGTAGTAGAAAACGCTGAGGTGGCTCTGATGAAGGCATTAAATGGCGAAATAGATATGCACAGTAGACACTTTACTATAATGCAGAACTATCCAGTCTTAGCTGAGAATAGAGAAAAGGGTGGATATAGATTCTTTACTATTAAACCAACTGGAATGAATGCAGTAATAGTAGCATTCAACTTAAATCAGAAAGATCCTGTTCTAAGAAAGATATTTAACGATAAAAGATTTAGGATCGCTATGTCTCATGCTATCAATAGAAAAGAGATAATAGACCTTGTATACTTAGGTAAAGCTGAACCTTGGCAGGCTGCTCCACTTAAAGAGTCTGCATTCTATCATGAAAGGCTTGCTAAGGCATACATAGAATACGATCCAGCTAAAACTAATAAACTTCTCGATGAAATGGGCTTGAAGCGTGGACCTGATGGAATAAGATTAAGACCAGATGGTAAGCCTCTAAGTATAACTATAGAGATAGCTACAGGTTTAAGGCCTGACTGGATAGATGCCTGTGAACTTATCAAGAAGTACTGGGAAGCAGTAGGTGTAAAGACTGCAATAAAGACAGAGGATAGGTCTATATTCTATACGAGAAAGGCTACTGGAGAGACAGAGGTTACTATATGGAGTGGGGATGGCGGGATGGAAGTCCTCTTAGAACCAAGATGGTACTTCCCATTCAGCGGAGAATCTAACCATGCTCCTCTATGGCAACTCTGGTACAACTCTGGTGGAAAGTCTGGCGAAGAACCGCCACCAGAGGTCAAAAAACAGATGCAGTTATACGATGAGATCATAAAGACTACAAGCCTTGCTAAGCAGAAGCTCTTAATGAAGCAGATACTGGATATAGATGCCAATAATCTCTACGTGATTGGTATATGCACAAATCCACCTGACTTTGGAATAGTAAAGAATAACTTTAGAAATGTCCCGGAAGAGATGTTTGGAGCTTGGCTATATCCAAACCCTGCTCCAACTAATCCTTGTCAATACTTTAAAAAGTAAATAATTACTTTTGAATATGATATGGGGTGATGGGTAGTCTTTACTCATCGCCCCATATCTTTTTTGGAGGTGAAATGGTATGTATAATGTGGTAGACTCTAAAGAGATGAAAGAAAGTATATCCAATGACATATTAAGTAAGCCTATTCTTTTAAGGAGCGAGGAGCTTAGAGAAGACATCCCTAAGGACAAAATAGTTAATCTCTGTGAAGAGCTCTTAAATACGCCAATCCCAGAGGCTAAGTATTCTTATTTTAGGGAGTTCTATATTACAGGGAATAGGACTCACTATGAAACACCTCATAGATTAAAGAGAACTAACATGTATCTACTTGCTATAGGCACTTTTTTGACCGATAGGAAAGATTTTCTACTCAGACTCCAGGACTATATCTGGGATATATGTAATGAGATAACTTGGTGCTATCCAGCACATCTACCAGAAGAGTTAAATTATGATGAGCCATACATAGACTTATTTGCTTCTATGACTGCTGAACAGCTTGGAGAGGTTCTAGACCTACTAGGTGATAAGTTAGATAGAAATATAAAAGAAAGAATTAGATATGAGTTAAGGAGAAGGATCTTTATACCATTCTATGAGAATCCCGATAGATACTGGTGGGCAAATGCATACTGGTCTAACTGGTGTGCAGTCTGTACTGGGGCGATAGGAGCAACTGCTATAGCGGGTAGATTAGAAGAACCCTATCTCAGTAAGATACTCTTCGATGTGATTCAGAGGCTAAATAGATATCTAGATTATTTTGATGATGAGGGAGGATGGGTAGAAGGGGTTGGATACTGGAATTTTGGGCTTACTCATTTAACTAGATTTGCTGATAGTCTATATAGGCTTACAGAAGGACGGATAAATATCTTTGAACATCCGAAACTTCAAGTTACTGGAATGTTCCCTGTATACTGTTATTTACCTCCTGACGGGTTTGTCAATTTTGGGGACTGTCCTCCCTGGGGTTTGAGGTTAAATAGTGACCTAGTGCTACTTCTAGATAGATATACCAGTACTGGTATATATCTGAATTGGTTAACCTCTCAGGTTGGCACAAGAGAATTAGAAAACTTTAGATGTCTAAGGAAAGAATCGAATACTCTAGAGATACCTAAGGATACTTCTATCCATCTCCGTGGTATAGACTGGGTTATAACACGCAAAAGTTGGGAAGATAAACTTGGACCAGTGTTAGCTGTAAAGGCTGGTAATAATGGGGAACCTCACAATCAGATAGATGTTGGTCATTTTATATTCCACGTTTATGGGCAATCCTTCTTACACGACTTAGGAGCCGGGTTATACACAAGAGAATACTTTAGAGAAGGAAGGTACAAAAATCCATTCTGTAATGCAGAAGGGCACAGCTTGATATTTATAGATGGTGAAATCGAAGG